>JAHZLQ010000019.1 GCA_022599775.1 Gammaproteobacteria bacterium | reverse complement strand
GTGAAGGAAAGGTCCGTTTTCATGCCCGACAAGCCGACTTTCGCCCCGCTCGACGAATCCTGCCCAGATCAGCGCGGTCAAAAAATAACCACACCAGAACGCAGCAGGTGGCCTGCGTTTTCAAGTCCGACAGGCTGCTAGAAATTCAATCAAGCTGGACCCGCTTTCCGCGACCAAGGCAAACGGACAGATTGATTGTTTTTAATCCCAGACAATAAACCTGTGCTTGCTGCTCTTGAAGCCGAAGCCCTGAAACTCTCACCTGGAAGACCGGGTTCTACTGGCTGATCATGTTCTTGCTAGCCAGCAGCAGGACGAGGTAGGAGAAGCCTGGGGCGTCGAGATCGATCGCCGCTTGGCGGAAGTCGAAGCGGGAGATGTCAGCCTCATCCCAGTCGAACAAGCTATCCAGCGTGCCCGCCAAGCGCTTTCATGAGGGTCTCGAATGACAGCGCAATGACAGCGTTCGCATTCTTGCGATGGCGCATCAAAGTCGCAAGCCAGGCATTTGGCGAGACCGCAAGTAGTATCCGTTTCTTGCAGCAGCCGTGGCCTAAAAGGTCGCTGCAGTTGACCGCCCGAAGCGCTGCCGCGCTTCGAGTTCCCTCCGCAGCCTTCGGCTGCTCCGGCGGCAAGTCATGGACAATCCGGCGCGTTTGATGACTGCCGGCGGGAGACGAACAGGCTTGCCGCCACGCTCAAGGCCAGCGTGCCCACGACGACGCCCAGCGAGATCGGGGTGGGCATGTGCCACCATGGCTCGATGAGCATCTTCACGCCGATGAAGACGAGGATGCCGGCAAGCCCGTATTGCAGCATCGACAGTCGGTTGCCGACTTCGGCGAGCAGGAAGTACATCGCGCGCAGGCCGAGGATTGCGAACAGGTTCGACGTCAACACGATGAACGGATCGCGCGTGAGCGCAAAGATCGCCGGAATGCTGTCCACCGCGAACACCACGTCCGACAACTCCACCAGGATCAAGGCCAGTAACAGCGGCGTGGCGTGGCGCACGCCGTTTTGCATGACGAAGAAACGTTCGCCCTGCAGCCGCTCGGTAACGGGTTGATGTCGGCGCACCCATTGCAGTATCCGGTTCTGCGAAAGGTCCGGATCGTCATGGCCGCCCAACCACATGCGCAGTCCGGTGAACACCAGGAAGGCGCCAAACAGCAGCAGGATCCATTCAAACCTGGAGATCAGCCAGCTGCCCGCGAACACCATGATCGCGCGTAGGGCCACGGCGCCGACGATGCCATAGAGCAGTACCCGCCGTTGCAGCTCCACCGGCACGGCGAAGTAGCGAAAGATCAGCATCCAGACGAAGACGTTGTCCACCGCCAGGGACTTTTCGAGCAAATAGCCGGAGACGAAAACCGAGGCCGTCTCGTTAGCCTCGGCACGGCCGGCGGTGCTGTCCAGATACCACCAGAGGCCGGCGTTGAAGACCAGGGCGGTGGTGACCCAGGCGATGGACCAGCCGGCCGCCTCCTTCAGCGAAACGCGGTGCTGCTGGCCGCCTTTGAAGAGAAACAGGTCAATCGCCAGCATCGCCAGCACGACCAGTCCGAAGATCAGCCACAGCCACCAGGTGCCCATCGACTGCATGTGTCACTCCTCTCACGAAAAACGGCCGGACCCGGCGGGCGCGGCCGTTGGATTCATGCGTTGCAAACGGACCTTGCCTACCGGCAAGGTCTTGCTCGCAACCGGAGTTGCCTGCGGCACCGGAAGAACCGTGAGGGTCTCCGTGATGACGATGCCGCAGCTTGGGAGCTACTCCCCTTGTACTGCGTCAGTCTACCGCGTCACAGTGCTCTATCGTGGGAAGCCCGCGGCTGTCATGGAGCCCATCGATAATCGAGTGTCCGGAGCATCCGCCTCGGCGTCTCGGCACAGGGCTTTCGGTCTATGGGCTGAACACGCGAATTCAACCACCGTCGATGAGCAGGTTCGGAATCCGAGGCGTCGGAGATACGATGATCTTTGATACCGATGTCCTCATTTGGTATCTCCGAGGCAACATCAAAGCCGCCCGAGCCATTGACTCCGAGGGTGCTCGAAGCATTTCGTTGATGACCTGCATGGCGTTGTTGCAGGGAGCCAGGAACAAACAAGAAACCCATGAAATCAAAGGTTTTTGAGAGATTTCGGCTTTTCCACCCTCCCGCTGTCAGAGAACATCGAACACAGGGCGTCCATCTACGTTGAGGAGTACACGCTGGCAAACGCCATTGGCGTAGCAGATGCTCTGGTGGCTGCAACAGCTGTTGAGGAAAACGAGGTTCTTTTCAGTGCAAATACCAAGCATTTCAAATGCGTCAAAGAACTCCAGCTGAAGCAATTTCGGCCGTAGGGGAACCTCAGCGCAAGCGTCGCGAGCGCAGTAGCTTGGGCAGAGGTTCCTAAGCTACCGCGGGTTGCCGCCCAACAGCTCGTTGCGGCGACGGGCGGCTCAGCTTCGACTGTTGCCGGGCGGCTCCAGAATCGATACGGACAGCGGCGGCAGGGTCAGGTTCAGCGAAAACTTGCGTCCCATGCATTCGACGGCTTCGGTTTCCACCTCCCCGACATTGCCGAGATTGCTGCCGCCGTACATCGAGGAATCGCTGTTGATGCGCTCGCGCCAGCGGCCGGCGACGGGTACGCCGATTCGGTAGCCTTCCCGCGGCACCGGCGTGAAGTTGCAGACGATCAGCAGGCTGCGACCGTGACCGTGGTCGTGCCGCAGAAAGTTGATGATCGAGCGGTCGCGATCATTGCAGTCGACCCACTCGAACCCGGACGGCGAAAAATCGTCGCGCCACAGCGGTGGTGAGGCGCGGTACAGACGGTTGAGGTCCGAAAGCAGGCGCTGTACGCCGGCGTGTCCCGGAAAGCGCAGCAGGTTCCAGTCCAGTTCGCGTTCCTCGTTCCACTCCAGAGTGACGCCGAACTCGCCGCCCATGAACAGCAGCTTCTTGCCGGGATAGGTCCATTGGTAGGCCAGCAGCGCGCGCAGATTGGCGAACTGCTGCCATTCGTCGCCCGGCATCTTGTAGAGCAGCGGGCTCTTGCCGTGCACGACTTCGTCATGTGACAGCGGCAGCACGAAGTTCTCGTCCCAGGCGTAGGTGATGCCGAAGGTCAGCTTGTCGTGATGCGCCTTGCGGTGGACCGGTTCCTGTTCGAAGTAGTCCAGGGTGTCGTGCATCCAGCCCATGTTCCATTTCATGGAGAAGCCGAGCCCGCCGAGTTCGACCGGTCGCGAGACCTGGGGCCAGGCCGTGGCTTCCTCGGCGATCACCACCACGCCGGGGAAACGGCCATGCACCACGGTGTTGAGTTCGCGCAGGAAGTCGATCGCTTCCAGATGCTCGTTGCCGCCGTGTTCGTTGGGCGTCCACTCCCCGGCCTTGCGGGAATAGTCGAGCTGGATCATGGAACTCACGGCATCCACGCGCAGACCGTCGATATGGAATTCCTCGATCCAGTACAGCGCGTTGGCGAGCAGGAAGTTGCGGACCTGGGTGCGGCCGTAGTCGTAGACCAGGGTGCCCCAGTCCGGATGCTCTGCGCGCCGTGGATCGGGGTGTTCGAACAGCGGCGTGCCGTCGAAACGCGCCAGGCCGTGTGCGTCCTTGGGGAAGTGCGCCGGCACCCAGTCCATCAGCACGCCGATGCCGTTGTCGTGGCAATGGTCGACGAAGTAGCGGAAGTCCTCGGGCGATCCGAAACGTGAGGTCGGCGCGTACAGTCCCAGTGGCTGATAACCCCAGGAACCGTCGAAGGGATATTCGGTGATCGGCATCAACTCAATATGGGTGAAGCCGAGTTCTCCCACGTAGTCGACCAGTTGATGCGCCAGCTCGCGGTAGCCGTACCAGCCCTGGTCGGGCCAGCGCCGCCAGGAGCCGAGTTGGACTTCGTAGACGCTCATCGGCGACACGCGCCAGTCGCGCTTGCGGCGCGCCTCGGTCCAGGCCTGGTCGCGCCACACGTAGCTGGACGGCGCTGCGACGCGGCTCGCGGTGGCGGGGCGGAATTCCTGGGCACGCGCCCAGGGATCGGCCTTGAGCACCACGCTGCCGTCGGCACCATGCACCTCGAACTTGTAGCGATCACCGGCGGCCAGACCGGGAACGAACAGCACCCAGATTTCGTCCTGCGGGATCATCGGGTGGCAGCGCCCATCCCAGCCGTTGAATTCGCCGACCAGGCTGACATTGCGGGCGTTCGGCGCCCACACCGCGAAACGCACTCCGGCGATTCCATCAATGGAGGTCGCATGCGCGCCCAGCCATTTCCAGGCATGCCAGTGGCGTCCCTGGCCGAACAGGTGCAGGTCGTACTCCGGCAGGCGTGCGTCGAAATGGTAGGGATCACAGGTTTGCCACTGATTGCCCGTATCGTCCCGGAACTGAAGGCTGTAGGCCCGCGGCAGGCGGTCGGCCGGGCCGCGCCAGACGAACAGGTCACTGTGCTCGATGCGACTCAGCCAGTCTCCCCCGCTGAGCCGCAGGTCACGCAGGCCCGGCCGGTACACACGCAGCTCGACTTCACCGTTGTCCGTGGGGTGCACTCCCAGGACATGCTGCGGCGCCGCCTCGATCGCCGCCTCCAGCCGCGCCAAGGCCGCCGCCACTTCGCTTGTCAGCTCACTGCGTCTCATTGAACGGTTCCCTCGAACACCACAATTCCCGGACGCTCAGGCAGGCGCCTGACCCACCGGCTCACGAAATCGTCACATCGCCGCAATCGCGCCCCGCACATGGCATGAACTCCGCTAGGCTTGCGACGATCCTTCACTCGTCCAAGCGGATGCCGAACATGCCAGGAACCACCTTTTCGCTGGAACTGCGTCCCAATATCCCGCCTGCCCTGGCGCGACTGGAGCAGATCGCCTGCGATCTCATGTACAGCTGGGACCGCGACATTCGCGGTGTATTCTGGCGCCTGGACTATGAACTTTGGCGTGCCTGCGGCAACAATCCCAAATTGTTTCTGCGCCGCGTGGCGCAGTCCACGCTCGAAGCCGCATCCCGGGACCCGGACTTCCTGGAAGACTACAACCGCGCGCTGTCCGCCTACGATTCCTATCACGCCGCCGGCACGCGCCACGAGGTGCTGGAGCACCTGGACCCGGCCAAGGATCTGGTGGCCTATTTCTGCGCCGAATTCGGCCTGCATGAGTCGCTGCAGATTTACTCCGGCGGCCTCGGCATTCTCGCCGGCGATCATTGCAAGGCGGCCAGCGATCTGGGTGTACCGTTCGTGGCGATCGGCCTGCTCTACCGGCAGGGCTATTTCCAGCAGCGCATCGACGGCCTGGGCCGGCAGAACGCGCTCAATGTGCGTACCAATTTCGACGAACTGCCGGTATCGCCGGTCATGGCGGCCGACGGCAGCGAACTGCTGATCCAGGTTTCGATCGCCGATCGCGAGGTTTCGCTGCGTCTGTGGCGCGCGCAGGTCGGCCAGATCGATCTGTATCTGCTGGATTCGGACGTGCCGGACAACAGCGAGGAAGACCGTCAGATCACCTACCAGCTTTACGGTGGCAATTCCGATACGCGCATCCAGCAGGAAATCGTGCTCGGCGTGGGCGGTGCGCGGGCGGTGCAGGCGCTGGGGCTCAAACCGACGGTCTGGCACATCAACGAAGGCCACGCCGCGTTCCTGATTCTGGAACGCGTGCGTGAGCACGTGCAGGCGGGTTTCGACTTCGAGACCGCCCTGGAGCTGGTGGCGTCCGGCACGGTGTTCACCACCCACACGCCGGTGCCGGCGGGCCACGACATCTTCAACCACGCGCAGCTCAAGTGGTTCTTCCAGCGCATGCTGCCGCAGCTCGGCGCCAGCGAGGACCAGCTGATGGCGCTGGGCGCCGACCCGCACGGCGCCAACCGTTTCAACATGACCTCGCTGGCACTGCGCGGCTCGCGCTTCCACAACGGCGTGTCGCGGATTCATGGCGGCGTGGCCTCGTCGATGGAACGCTACGTCTACCCCGAGGTGCCGCCGGAGGACAATCCGATCAGCTACGTCACCAACGGCGTCCACCTGTTCAGCTTCCTCGGCCGCGCCTGGTCGCAGCTGTTTCACGACCAGTTCCGGGGCTGGCGCAAGGAAATTCTCAGCACCGAGTACTGGAACCGCATCGACGACATTCCAGACCACCTGTTCATCTCGATCCGACAACGCCTCAAACGCGATCTGTTCGAGGATGTGCTGGAACGCGTCGAGCGGCAGCACCAGCGCAATGGCATGTCCGAGCATGTGATCGCCGAGGCCACGCGCAGCCTGCGGACCATGGACACCAACATGCTGGTGTTCGGCTTCGCCCGGCGCTTCGCCACCTACAAGCGGGCCACGCTGATTCTCAGCGACCCGGCGCGGCTGTCGCGCATGCTCAACAATCCCGAACGGCCGGCGATCCTGATCTTTGCCGGCAAGGCGCATCCCAGCGACCAGCCGGGACAGGCGCTGATCCGCACGATCTACGAGATGTCGCTGAAACCGGAATTCATCGGCCGCCTGTTCATGGTCGAAGGCTATGACATCGCACTGGCGCGCAATCTGGTGCAGGGCTGTGATGTGTGGCTCAACAACCCCGAATATCCACTGGAAGCCAGCGGCACCTCGGGCCAGAAGGCCGGCATCAACGGCGCGCTCAATGTGTCGGTGCTGGACGGCTGGTGGGCCGAGGGCTACGACGGCAGCAACGGTTTCGCGGTGGAGCCGGTCTCCGATCCAAACGTTCGCGACGCCGAGGAAGCCCGCCAGATGCTGGATATCCTCGAACGCCAGGTGCAGCCGCTCTACTACAGTGCGCCGGGCGTGGGCTATGCACCGAAATGGCTGCGGCTGTCGCGCAATGCGATGAAGACCCTGATCCCGCGCTTCAACTCGGGCCGTCAGGTGATGGACTACGTCAGCGGCTTCTACGGGCCGGCGGCGCGCCAGGCGGCGCGACTGAGCGCCGACGGCAGCGCGATCGCGCGTGAACTTTCGGCGTGGAAGCAACGCGTGCGCGAACGTTGGTCCGGCGTGTCGCTGCAACTGCTGGAAGTGCCGCCGAGCACCCTCAGCGCCGGACAGACGCTGCCACTGCGGATCGCCGCGCAGCTCAATGGCCTGTCGCCGGACGATGTGGCGGTGGAATGCGTGATCGGCCGTCTCGACGGCAGCCAGCGCTTCCTGCCGAAGTCCAGCCTGATGATGACGGCGCAGGCCGAAGGCGACCGCTACGTGTACGCGATCGACCTGGAGCCCCTCGCCGGCCTGCAGCACTACCGGCTGCGCGCCTATCCCAGCCACAGCGCGCTCGCGCATCGCTTCGGCATGGGCCTGATGATCTGGCTGTAGGGCCTGTCTCTGGGTCTGGCCGCAAGGGGCCCCGGCCAATGCAATGCAATCGGTGGGCGCCGCTCTCACCGAACGAGATGGGGCTGACCGAGCATTTCCGGCGTGACCACGACCACACCGCCTGCGGACACGAAGTAGAGCCTGGCATCGGATTCGGCATCCACGCCGATCTGCATGCCATCCGGAATACGACAGCCTTCATCGAGGATCGCCTTGCGGATCACGCAGTTCTTGCCGACGGTGGTTCTTGGCAGCAGCAGGGACTGCTCGATATGCGAACCCGGCTCCACGCGCACGTTCGAGAACAGCACGGAGCGATGCACCTCGGCACCGGCCACGATGCTGCCACCGGCGATCATTGAGTCCACGGCGCAGCCACGCCCCTGCGGATGGTCGAACACGAACTTGGCCGGTGGCGTCGATAGCTGGTAGGTCCAGATCGGCCACTGCTCGTCGTAGATATTGAGTTCCGGCAGCACGTCGCACAGTTCCAGATTGGCTTCCCAGAACGCGTCCACCGTGCCGACATCGCGCCAATAGCTTTCCTGGGCAGGGTCGTGCACGTCGCGCAGCGGATAGGCATAGACGCCTTCGGCCTCGATCGCGTCCGGCAGTACGTCGTGTCCGAAATCGTGGCTGGAGCGCAGCGTGCCGGCATCCTTGGTCAGCAACTCCAGCAGATACAGGGCGTCGAACACGTAGATGCCCATGGATGCCAAGGCGTGATCGTTCGAACCCGGCATCGGCTGCGGCTGCTTGGGCTTTTCGACGAAACGGACGACCTTGCCGACTTCGTCGACTTCCATCAGACCGAACTGGCTGGCCTCGTGCAGCGGCACTTCGACACAGCCCACGGTGATCTTGGCGCCGGTTTCCACGTGGCGCGCGAGCATGCGCCCGTAGTCCATCTTGTAGACATGATCACCGGCCAGGATCAGCACGTGCGAGGGCTCGTGGTCACGGATGATGTCGATGTTCTGATAGACCGCATCCGCGGTACCGGCATACCAGGAGTTCTCGTCGATGCGCTGCTGCGCCGGCAGCAGTTCGACGAACTCGCCGAACTCGCCGCGCAGGAAACTCCAGCCCTGCTGAAGATGGCGGATCAGCGAATGCGACTTGTACTGGGTCAGCACACCGACGCGGCGTATCCCGGAATTGATGCAGTTCGACAGGGCGAAGTCGATGATGCGGAACTTGCCGGCAAACGGCACGGCCGGCTTGGCGCGCCACTGCGTCAACGGCCCGAGGCGCGAACCGCGTCCGCCGGCCATGATCAGGGCAAGGGTGTTCTTGGTGAGGCGGCTGACAAAGCGCGGATCGGTTTCGGCCTGAATGCTCATCTTGTGATCGCCGCCATGACGGTGTCGATGAAGGTTTATGGAAGTACTGAAACTCGCGTCGATAGACTATTTTTTTGACCTAGCGCGATGCATGCCATGTTCAGCGACGCCGCACCGCGTCTGACCTTATCCTTGCTTTCCATTCTTGTCTTGAACGCCTGAACACTGCATGACGACTGAACGATGAGCACCGCCCTGTTCGCCGGAAGTGAGATCTGGCCGCTGGTCAAGACCGGCGGTCTCGCCGACGTCGCCCATTCACTGCCGGCGGCGATGCAGCGTGCCGGCATCGACATGCGCGTGACGATGCCGGCCTACCGCGGCACGCTGGAGCGGCTGCAGGGTGCACAAGAAGTGGGTTCACTGCAGATACGCGGCCAGCGATTCGGCGTGATCGAAGGCCACCTTCCGGAGACCCCGGCGCCATTGTGGTTGCTGGACTGCCCGAGTCTGTACGCGCGTGAGGGCGATCCCTACCGGGACGCCGCGGGCCGGGACTGGAGTGACAACGCCTGGCGTTTCGGCTGCTTTTCGGAAGCCGTGGCGCAGCTTGCGTGCGGCGCCTTGGGCTGGCGTGCCGACATTGTTCACGCCAACGACTGGCAGACCGGCCTGGTGCCAGCCTGGCTCAGCGTCGAGCCACAGCCGCCGCGCAGCATTTTCACGATTCACAACCTGGCCTATCAAGGCCGTTTCGCCGGTGAACATGCGCTCTACCTCGGCCTGCCGGGCTCGCTCTGGCACGCCGACGCGATCGAGGAATTCGGCGATCTGTCGTTCATCAAGGCCGGCATCAATTGCAGCGACGCGGTCACCACGGTGAGCCCGACCTACGCCGCCGAGATCCAGACGCCGGAGTACGGCTGCGGCCTCGACGGGCTGCTGCGCGCACGCCGCGGCAAACTCAGCGGCATCCTCAATGGCATTGACGGCGCGGTGTGGAATCCGGCCAGCGACACGCTGCTGCCGCGCACCTACGGACGGCGCGATTTCGTCTCCGGCAAACGCGTCAACAAGGCGGCGCTGCAGGCCGAATTCGGCCTGCCACTGGCGGCGGATGCGCCGCTGATGGGCTGGGTGGGCCGCGTGGCCCAGCAGAAGTCCAGCGATCTGCTGCTCGACGCGCTGCCGCAACTGCTCGAATCGGGACTGCAATTCGTGCTGCTGGGTTCCGGTGATCGCGCGCAGGAACAGGCGCTGCTCGGCCTGGCGCGGCGCTTTCCGCAGCAGATGGCGGTTCACATCGGTTTCGACGAGGGTCAAGCGCATCGCATCGAGGCCGGCGCCGATCTGTTCCTGATGCCCTCGCGCTTCGAGCCCTGCGGACTCAACCAGATGTACAGCCAGCGCTACGGCACGATTCCGGTGGTGCGCCGTACCGGCGGCCTCGCCGACACGGTGATCGATGCCAATGAAGAGACGCTGGCCGAACGTCGTGCCACCGGCGTGCACTTCGAGAACGCGGACGTTGGCGGGCTGCTCTGGGGCATTCGGCGCGGGCTGGAACTGTGGCGCCAGCCTGCACTGTGGCGTTCGATGCAGCGCGCCGGCATGAAGCGCGATTTTTCCTGGGACAAGGTGGCGGCGGAGTACCTGGCGCTGTACGCGATTCGCTGAGCCGCCTTATTCGTCGCCTTGCGGATCATCCGGTCGCGTGATCTTGGTGATCACGCCGAAACGGGGACTGTCGAGGTGGTGCAGTTCTCCGGAGCGCAGCCGCCGCGATTCGCGCATGAAATACCCGGCCACGGTGCCGTCCTGATGCTGGGCGTATTGCAGGTCCACATCCAGATGCAGGAAGCGGCCCAGCAGCAGCGTGATCGTGCCGTCCAGCGCGAACACCTGTGCCGCACCACCATCGTCTTCGCCGGGCGTGGTCGGGTCGAGCGTCGGTTCGTCGAAGGCGGGCTCGATCGGCAGCAGATCCCCGTAGTGCAGGCGGATTTTCGGTCCACCGGACTCCGGCGGCGACTGCTGAATCCAGGCCATGCGGGTCAGCGGCTTGAAGCGCTTGGCATTGCCGAGCCGGTTCCAGACTTCGGCGAGGCGTGTATCGGCTTCCGGCAGCAGCTCGATTCCGGCGGCGGCGAGACCTGCGGTATCGTCCATGTCGATCGCCCCCGTCAGCGCGGGCAGGCGCGCTGCTTCGGTGTCCTGATTGGGCGAGCCGCGCTGATAGTTCTGGTCGAGGAACACCACCAGGTCCACGCGAAACGCTTCCGCGAACCCCGCACCCGGAATGCCGGACAGCAGGACAAGCAGAACCAGCGCGCGCAGTGGGCTTCGAATCATCGGGATCACTCGGGTGATGAGAGCACCAGACGGTGCCGCTCGGTGCGACTAACGGTGGCCGACGCCGGTTCGGTCCGGTCGGGTCGATTGCACAAAGCATAGATCAGCTTGGCGCACGCCATCCAGCATCACCGGTTACGGTCGGGATTCACTCAGACTCGACATGCGGCCATGATCCATCTTGACGACGTGACAGCCCGCGCAACGAGGTGCTATATCGACCGGGCAATCATGCGGCAATCACGTATTGGGGGGTTGGGGGTAGTAAACTCGGTCATCGCGGCGCCGATCATTCCACGGCTACGCCGCTTGCCCGATGTGATAACGAACCATGCGAGTCATTGCCAGCTTGCGTCGAAGCCGGCGTCCGGAGAGTCAGTGAGAAAGGCCGTGCCTTGGGGATCATTGCTGATTGGCGTGTCGCTTGTGCTGGCGGCTTGCGCGACCGCGCCCAACTACGAGCAGCCGGGCCGGGTCCAGAATCGCGCAGCGGAACAAGCCGTGAGTCGCGCACCGGAGCCGCTTTCGGATTCGAACTTCGACGTCTACACCGCCTCGCCCGAACATCCGGCCGTTTATGTGTCGGCCCCCTCGGCGCCAGTGCAACAGACTCCGACGCAGCCGCCGTCGCGGCGCCAGTCCATGGATCTGCAACTGCAATCACCGATGGTGGTTCCGCTGCCAGCGCAGCGCATGCCGGCACCGCGACCGATGCCGCAGGCGGAACCCGTCGTTCGTAGTGCACCGACACGGGTGAACACGCCGTCCCGACTGCCGCTGATGGGATCGTCGATCAACAGCGCCGCCGCCGACGACGATTCGCGTCTGTTCGTCCATAACGATCGCAGCGCGTTCGCAGCCCCGCCTTCTGTGACGCGCGCACAGCCACCGATCAGCCAGCCCGTGACGCAAGCGCCGATGAGCAGGCCGCCGACAACGCAGCAGCGCTATGCCGCTCCGACGGCCGGCACGGACAGGGATTCGCTGCTGTCGCTGGGCCCTGGCGACGTGGTGACCATGACCATCGTCGGCTACCCCGAGCTGCGCAGCGTGCTCTACGTGGCCAACGACGGCAGCATCAGCGTGCCGATGGCCGGGGTGGTGCAGGTCGGTGGCATGGAGCCGGCGGCGGCGGCACAGCGCGTGGCGCAGGCCTACAGCGCGGGTGAGTATCTGGTGGACCCGCAGGTCAATCTGGTGGTGTCGGAATCGCACAGCCAGCAGATTTCGGTGCTCGGGGAAGTCCGTTCGCCGGGCCGCTTCCCGGTGCAGACGCGTCTCGGCGTGTTCGACGCGCTGGCCTTGGGCGGCGGTGTCTCGGAACTGGGCGCGGACGATGTCTACGTGCTGCGCCGCGAGGGCGGGCGCATGGCGCGTTACGACGTCGACCTGTATGGCGCCTTGCAGGGCGCGCAGGGTTCGAGCTACCTGGAGTTGCAGCCGGGCGATACCGTGATCGTGCCGCGCGCGGAACAGTTCTACATCTACGGCGAAGTCAGGGCGCCCAACGCCTACCGCCTGCGCCCGGGCATGACCGTGATGCAGGCGCTGGCGCTCGGCGGCGGCCTGACCGAACGCGGCAGCGACCGCCGCGTCGAGATCAAGCGCAAGCAGCCGGACGGTGACGTGCGCTCCCTGGGCGCCGAGCTCGGCGACCGCCTGCAGCCCGATGACGTGATCTACGTCAAGGAGCGTTTCTTCTGAAGGCGATCGGTTCCGATACGGCGCTGCTGCCGGAAAGCGAGATTCAGCCGCAGCTGTCGCTCCACCAGATCTGGCGGATCGTCTATGCCTATCACCGCTGGATCGTGGTGACGACCCTGGCCTGCGCGGTGCTCGCGGTGGTGATCAGCAAACTGCTGCCGAAGACCTACGAGGCCAGTGCCACGGTGTTCGTCGACTATGCGGTCAATGATCCTTTGAGTGGCCGGGACTTTCCTTCGCAGCTGGCGGGCAGCTACATGGCCACGCAAATGCAGTTCGTGACCAGCCCGACCACCCTGCTGCCGGTCGTTGACCGACTCGGCCTGAGCAACGATGAGCGCTATACCGCCGGCTACAGCGGCAACACCGCAACCGGCCTGCGCGAATACGCGATGAAGCAGCTGGCAAAGGGGCTCGAAGTGGGGCAGTCCGCAGACAGCCGCATCATCGAGATCAAGTATTCGGCGAATGACGCGCAGACCGCGGCGCGCGTCGCCAATACCGTGGCCGAGGTCTATATCGAGGAGCAGACGCGCCGCAGCTCCCAGCCATCGCGTGACCTGGCGGAGCGCTACGGCACCGAACTCGACAACATGCGTCAGAAGGTCGATGCCGCGCAGACCAAGGTCACCGAATTCCGGCAGCGTACCGGGCTGATCGACATGGACCAGCGCGCCAACGTGGAGACCGACCGGCTCGGCGACCTGGACCGCCGCCTCAACGAGGCGCGGGCGCGGCGCCTGGAAGCGCAGCAGCGCGCCATCCGCACTGGCGAAGGCGACGCCGCGGTGCTCGGCTCCGGTCTGGTGCAGACGCTCAAGTCGCAACTCGCCACCAAGGAAGCCGAACTCGCCGAGCGTTCAGCACGCCTGGGGCGTCGACACCCCGACTACATCGCGCTGCAGGCGGAGATCGACACCCTGCGGCAACGACTGCAACGTGAAGTCGGCGTCTACGGCAATGGCGCGCGGGCCGACGCCGCCGCCAGCCTGCGCGTCGAGGAGCAATTGCAGAAGCAGCTCGACGAGCAGCGCGAGAAAGTGCTGGAAACCCAGAAAATGCGCGACGAAGGTGCGCGCTACGTGCGCGAGCTGGAGTCTGCGGTCAAGGTCTACGAGCGCACGCTGGAAAACTACGATCAGGTGCTGCTCGATTCGCGCAGCAGCTACAGCAGCGCCAGCATTCTGAGTCCGGCTACACCACCGGACCGGCACAGCCGTCCGCGCACCACGATCAGCCTCGCGGTGGGCCTGTTCGCCGGCTTCTTCTTCGGCCTGGGCGGCAGCGTGCTCTACGAATTGCTGAACCGCCGCGTGCGCTCGCGCGACGACGTGGAACGCGATCTCGGCCTGCAGGTGCTGCAGGAATTCAAACAGGCGCGTTTGCGATGAATCTGGTCCCGAGCGGCCCGATGCCACAGGCCAGTGACGACGAACAGCGCGTCGCCGCGTATCTGCTGAGCCGCCGTGGCTTTTCCGAAGATGACTTGCGTGCGATCTGGTCGGCGATGACGCATCGGGGCCTGCGCTTTCCGGAAGCCGTGCTGCAGCTGGGTCTGGCGAGCCAGGATGATCTGGACGCGGCCTATGGGCTGCATCAGGGCGCCGTCGCCGCCGCCCAGGCCCGGCCGGCGCAGGAACTGGCCGTGGCCGTCGACAGTTTCGACCGGCACAGCGAGCGCGTGCGTGCGCTGTGCATGTCGCTGCTGCTGCGGCACAGCGGCGATTCCGGAAACGCGCTGGCGGTGCTGAGCCCGCGTCGCGGCGAAGGCCGCTCGCGTCTGGCCGCCGAAATCGCCATCGCCTTCTCACGACTCGGCCAACCGACGCTATTGATCGACGCGGACCTGCGGCGCCCGCGCCAGCACACACTGTTCTCGATCGAACCCGGCCAAGGCCTTTCGGATGCATTGAGCGGGCGCAGTGCGCCGAACATCCAGCCGGTCGCGGGACTCGATCAACTGTTCCTGCTCACGGCCGGATCACGCGCGCGGCACCCCTTGGAACTGCTGTCCGATCCGCTGTTCGCCGAAATGCTCGCGCGCTGGAGCCGGCGCTATCTGCACATCGTGCTCGATACGCCGCCGGCCTCGGAGGTCTCGGACGCGATCGCCGTGGCCACGCAGGTACGTCGCACCCTGGTGCTGCTGCGCGCCGACCACACGCCGCTGTCCGAGAGCCGGGAAATGCTCAAACAGCTGGAAAGCGCACGCGCCTCCGTGCTGGGCGCGGCGATCAACTATTTTTGACGGGGTTTTGGGTCTCGCGCAAAGACGCAGAGGCGCAAAGGTAAAATGCTTTCAATCGAGAATTCTTTCTTTCGCTCTTCTTCGCGCCTCTGCGACTTCGCGCGAGCCATAAATCGCCTTCAGCCTCAAACGGCCCCTCAGTTGTATTGAGATTAGTTCGCCGAGGTCCTGCGCAGGCGCAGCACGTTCACCGAGTACGGCTCGAAGGCAAATTCAAAACGTTCGCCACGTGTTCCTTCATCGCGGCTGAGCGCGCCCTGCCCGGATGCTTCCTGAGCGAGCCCATAGTGCGACACCGACAGCGAATAGGCACCGCCTCCGCCCCCGATCAACCGGATCTCGGGCATGCGCTGCTGATAGGCGCTCTTGTTGATCACCAGCAGACGCACCGTGCCGCCGACATCCCGCGTCGCATAGACCGACAGGTCCGGCACATTGGTCTGCACGCTCAGCAGCTGCACGCCGGCTGCGTGGAATTCAGCGAGCTGGCGCGCGACCTGATACGTCGGAAATGGTGCATCGACCGGCGGCGCCGCACGTCCCTTGACCGTGGCGCCGTCGCTGAGCCAGGCGTAGGAGCCGTAGTCCCGGGTGCCGTGCAGACGGCTTGGGCTGTGCCCGCCGATATCGATCGAGGCGGTCAGCAGCCACCAGTGTGCCGCGTCCACTTCCGAGGACATCAGCTGACCGAAGCTGTCCGCGTAGAACAGCGCGTTGACGATGCTGACGCTCTGCTTGCCGGGTCCGCCGGTCACCGAGTTGTACTCGGTCAGCGCGATCTCGATCCGCTCGCCCTGCGGGCCCTGCCACCAGTCGGCAATCTGCCGCCGCAGTTCCGCAGCGTGCGCCTTGAGCCGCGGCGCCGATGACAACAGATAGGCATCGTCCTCGCGGCCCGGCAGTTGCGGATAGACATGCATCACCAGAAAGTCGGGGCGCAGCCCCAGTTCGGACAGCGTGTGCAGCACGATCGGGTTCCAGCCTTCACGTGCGCGGCCGTCCGCATCCGCCACCGCCGCCTCGGAATCGCAGACCGCCAGACAGCGATCATCCGCATCGCGCTTGTCGTAGGGTTCACCGTGATAGCTGATCACGCCGACCTGGATTTCGGGATCGACCGCCTTCATGCGTTCGATGAAGCGGGCGGCGTTGCGTGCATAGCTGCGTGGATGCAAGGCCTGGCCGGGCAGACCGCTGCCAGCTTGACCATGCCGGTCGTGCGCCCAGCTCCCATAGATTTCATTGCCGACCTCGAAGTAACGCCAGCGATACGGCTCGGGGCGGCCGGCGCGCAGAAAGTTGCGGCCATCGTCCGCCGCCAGCGGCGCGGCCGCACGCAGACGCGCCCAGTCACCGACCGTCTTCCAATCGGTGCCACGCACGTCGACGCCGATCGGCTGCTGCGAGTCGGTCGCGCCGTTGGCCCAGGCAACCCAGGCGGCGGCCTCCTCGGCTGTGCCGGAACCGTAGTTGACGGTGACATACGCGGTGCCGTCGAGCGCTTCATTGAGATTCGCGAACACCGTCGTCGGTGAGGGCTCATGATGACTGCGCCCCTCGACCTGATTGTCGGCCCAGTGGTAGGCGTCCGACATCGAGCCGCCCGGATAGCGTAATGTCCGCATTCCTGCCGCGGCCAACTGATCGACCCGCGCGGCGCGCGCCAGACCGCCGTCCCAAACGCTCACATTGACGCCGGACAATCTGGGGGAAACTGGCTCAGTCGCTGCATTCAAATCCAGCTCGATCACATGGTCGGAAGCCGCGACGATGTGTCCCCCATCTTTTGAAATCACCATCAGGCCAACGGCCAGCACAATGACAACCAACGCAAACATCGCCATGAACAGGCGTAATACTCTATATCTCATGGTCATCGTTTCGCGTCAGAATAAGGCTTCGGGAATCGGGAATCTGGGCGGCGGGGGCGCCGCAAAATGAGTGAAACCACACAAGTGCCGCGCTTCTTCAGGCGTGCCAACGATGTGCGCAAGGTGCGCTCCAAAGCGCCGTTGAGATTGGGGCTGGCTGGCGGTGGAACCGACGTTTCGCCGTACAGCGAAGAGTTCGGCGGTTCCGTCCTCAACGCGACGATCGACATGTACGCCTACTGTACCGTGGAAGTGCTGCCGGACGATCGCGTGGAGTTCATCGCCAAGGATCTGGACCGCAGCTTCGAAGCCGATCTCGCGGTCAACTACCCGCCCGAAGGTCCGCTGATGCTGCACAAGGCGGTCTACAACCGCATCGTGCGCGATCACACCAACGGGCGCCCCCTGCCGCTGCGCATCACCACCTATTCCGATGCTCCGCCCGGCTCCGGTCTGGGCACCTCCTCGACCATGGTGGTGTCGATCGTTGCGGCGCTGCGCGAGCTGCTCAAGCTGCCGCTCGGCGAGTACGACCTCGCCCATCTGGCTTACGAAATCGAACGTGAAGACGTGCAGCTGGCCGGTGGCAAACAGGACCAGTATGCCGCGGCCTTTGGCGGCTTCAACTTCATGGAGTTCTTCGGCGATCGCGTCATCATCAATCCGCTGCGCATCCGCGACAACATCGTCAACGAGCTGCATGCGCGGATGCTGCTGTACTTCACCGGAAACTCACGGGATTCGGGCAGTATCATCAAGGATCAGGTGCTGGCGGTGCGGGAACAGGGCGGTAAATCGGTGGACTCGATGCACGAGATCAAACGCATCGCCTACGAAATGAAGGAACGCCTGCTCAAGAACGACGTGGCGGGTGTCACGCGCCTGTTCAGTGAATCCTGGAACGCCAAGAAGAAGATGGCCAACAGCATTTCGAACACGCATATCGACGAGGTCGCCGAACGCGCGCTGGCCAGCGGCGCCGAGGCCGTGAAGATCTCCGGCGCCGGCGGTGGCGGCTTCATGATGATTCTGGTCGACCCTGAAACCAAGTTCGAAGTGATCCGCGCGCTGACGCCGCTGGCCAGCCAGAGCAGCCGCGATTACTTCGTGAAATTCGCATTCGTTGCGGAAGGAGTCCGCTCATGGGCGCTGTAGACGTGACCCTGCCACTGCCAGTGAACACCGCGACCATCGCCGACTACATCCGCGATTCCATCGCCGTCAAACAGAAGATCCTCGAAGACCAAGCGCTCCAGGCTGCCATCGTGCGCGTCGTGGAAGTCTGTCTCGACGCCTTCCGCAACGGCAACAAGATTCTGCTGGGTGGCAACGGCGGCAGTGCTGCCGATGCACAGCATGTGGCCGCAGAGTTCGTGAGCCGTTTCGAGTTCGACCGCCCAGGCCTGCCGGCCATTGCGTTGACCGTCGACACCTCGGCACTGACCGCGATCGGCAACGACTACGGCTACGAGCTGCTGTTCTCGCGCCAGCTCGAAGCGCTGGCGCGGCCTGGCGATGTGTTCATCGGCATCACCACCTCCGGCAACTCCAAGAACATCCTCAAGGGCTTCGAAGCCTGCGACAAGCTCGGCGTGATCAAGGTCGCGCTGTGCGGTGCCGGCGGCAAGGTGCATGAGCTGGCCGACCATGTCCTCGCCGCGCCATCGACACATACACCGCGCATTCAGGAGAGCCACCTGCTGATCGAGCACATGATCTGCGCCTTGATCGAAGAGCAGTTGTTCGCCAGCGAGTACAAAAAAGCCAAGAGCTGATGCGTATTTCCGATCAGGTCGCGATCGTGCTGGCCGGCGGCTTCGGCACGCGGCTCGCCAGCCTGGTGTCGGACCGACCGAAACCGATGGCGGACATCGCCGGCCGCCCGTTTCTGGAACGTCTGCTCGATCGCCTGCACCAGCAGGGCATCCGTCGCGTGGTGCTGGCCGTGGGACACAAGCGCGCGATCATCATCGCCCACTTCGGCACGAACTATCGCGGAATGTCGATCGCCTACAGCGAGGAAACCGAGCCGCTGGGTACCGGCGGTGCGCTGCGACGCGCGTTCGAGGAACAGCAGCTGGAACGGGCCTTCGCCGTCAACGGTGATACCTATTGCGGGCTCGAGTACGCTGAACTGCTGCAAACCCACGAAGCCGCGGGTAGTCCGGCTTCACTGAGTCTGCTGAAGGTGGCGGACGCCAGCCGCTACGGCGCGGTCGAACTCGGTGAAGACGGCCGCGTCATCGCGTTTCGCGAGAAGAGCCCCGAACCACAAGCTGGACTGATCAATGCTGGCGTCTATTTCCTGGAGCGCCGGGTGTTCGAGCTGGGGCCTGCGCAGACCCGTTTCTCTTTCGAGCAGGACCTGCTGCAGGCAGCCGTACCGCGAGCCGGCTTCGCCGCTCACGTATTCGACGGCCTGTTCATCGACATCGGCGTACCGGACGACTACCGCCGCGCCCAGATCCTGTTGCGCGACGTATGAACGCCAGCGATCAAACCGGCCAGAAGCCGGTGAATATCACTGGGCTGTGGCTGCAGAACCTGTCGCGACCTGAATTCTTCGAGCGCTTTCGCGATGGTGTGGTGTATCCGCTCAACGTTGACGTGGTCATGAAATCACGTCACGACCCGGATCTGCGTCAGGCGCTGCAGGAGGCTGAACTGTTGATCTGCGACAGCCAGATCATCCTCACCGCAAGCCGGTTTCTCGGCACGCCGTTCAAGGACCGGCTGTCCGGATCGGATCTGCTCGGAGAGTTCTGCATTCATCACCGCGATGATCCCTCGGTCAGCCTGTTTCTGCTCGGTGCCGCGCCCGGCGTCGCTGCAGAGGCGGGGCGTCGCATCAATATCCGCACTGGTCGCGACATCGTGATCGGCACGCATTCGCCAAGCTTCCGGTTCGAACACAATGCCGACGAGCGTGAACAGGTGCTGGCAATGGTGCGCGAGTCCGGCGCGACCTATCTGGTGGTGGCGCTGGGCGTGCCCAAGCAGGAGAAGTTCATTGCCCAAAACCGGGCGGCGCTGCCCGGAATCCGCGGTTTCATGGCCGTGGGCGCGACCCTGGACTTCGAAGCCGGTCGGGTACGCCGCGCGCCGGCCTGGATGAGCCGTAACGGCCTGGAGTGGTTCTTCCGCCTGATGTCCGAGCCGCGTCGCCTGTCGCGACGGTATCTGATCGAAAACCCACCGTTCCTCTGGCTGATATTCCGCCAGCGGTTCGGCCTTGGAAAGGATGCCGGGGACAATCACGAACGGACTTCACGGACGCCCCGATGAACCAGCCGCGCTGGGTGGTCGACGAGCAATATCGCTACGCCTTAATGCTGATCCTGGTGCTCAGCTATGCTTGGGCAGTGATGCCCACGGGCCTGCAATGGCGGCTGACCCTGGCCAACGACACCGGCGCAGTGATCGAAGACGGCGTGGGTCCCTGGTTCAAGTTGCAGTGGATGCCGCTGTTCGGACTCTCGGCCTGGATCATCCTGCGCCGCTATGGCCTGTTCCTGAAAATGGCCGCCGAACTGAACCTGTATCTCTATGCCCTGGCCGCGTGGGCGATGCTCAGTGCACTGTGGGCCCCCAGCTTCGGCCACGTGGTCAAACAGGCCATCATCATCATCGGTGTGGTGCTGATGGCCAGCGCGCAGGCCGTCGCGGCCTGGCAGCCCGGCAGACTGGAGCAGGTGCTGCGCTGGACCCTGCTGGCGCTGTGTGTGGCCTCAGCACTGGTGGCGATCGCCATGCCCAGCGTCGGCGTCCACCAGAACGCGGCATTCGAGCTCAACGGCTCATGGCGCGGCATTGCGATGACCAAGTACCTGCTGGGTCATATCTGCCAGTTCAGCGTGCTGTTGTGGACCCACGCGGCGATCACGCATCGCGAACGCTGGCGTGTGGCTGGTGTCGCCATCGCCGTGTCCATGATCGTGCTGCTCAACACGCGCTCCAATACGTCGTTGATCGTGCTGCTGCTGGGCCTGGCGGTGATGGTGCTGTACACGCGACCGCCGCTGCGGCTGGAAGCGCTGGGCGCCCCGCTCAAGCTCGCGCTGGTGATGCTGGTCACGGCGCCGCTGCTGGTCTATCTGCTGATGGTCGGCACGCTGTCCTACGCCGATGCGATGGCGCCAATCTCCGGTGCTTTCGGCAAGGACGTGACACTGTCGGGCCGCACCTACATCTGGTCGGAACTGTGGATGTCGATCAGCGCGAGTCCACGCAATTTCCTGCTGGGCGTGGGCTACATGAGCTTCTGGAACGGCCCCGGCAGTCTGGCCGACGGCGCCTACCGCCGCCTGAAGTGGCTATCGCCCGACGGGCACAACGGCTATCTGGATATCTGGAACGAACTGGGCATGATCGGTCTGGTGCTGCTGCTGGCCTTCCTGGTGCGCCACCTGCGCTCGCTGTTCCGGCTCGCGCGCTTCGACAGCGCCATGCATGGCCTGCACTTCGCGATCTTTCTGATGGTGTCGATCGAGAACATGATGGCCTCCGGCTGGTTCAGGCCGGTGGCGCCGTCGTTCCTGCTGATCACCTATTCCTCGCTGGCTGTTTCGCGATGTCTCTATGAACAGCGCCTGCGCATGCTCAGGGCTGGCGCTGTCAGCGCTCAAGCCCCATATCGCGCTGCAGCAATGTCCGCTTCTGGAACATGAGCTGCGTCGCATGCGCGATCTTGAGGCGCGACACCCACGGGAACAGCGAGCGCATCGTCGGCGCGTTCGACCGCGAGAACAGATGCAGATAGCGATGGTTGCTGTGCAGATGGAGCCCATGCCTGGCACCGAGCCGCCGCAGGCTTTCGACCGTGTGCAGGGCGATATGCTGCCCGTCCTGCAGTGCGAAGTAGTCCCAGTCTGCCGGACTCTGAATGCCGGCCGGCTGGATCGAGGTGCTGAACAACAGCTCCGATCCATGCTCCAGGATTTCGCCGAGTCCGGCGTGCGGGTCCGGCAGATGCTCCAGCACTTCGAAACTGGTGATCAGCTCCGCCTTCGTTCCGGCCGGCAGCTTCTCCCACTCGTAGCCGCTGGCGAACAGGTTGGGCGTGTACTTGTCGAGCAGGCGGAAGTCGTAGCCACGGTCGCGCATGTCGCGCACGAACAGTCCGTAGCCACCGCCGAAATCCAGGAACGGACCCTTGCCTGGGTAGAACAGGCCGATGGTCGTGCGGGTCACCCAGCCGAAGGATCGGTTGCGGTAGACATAGCCGATGTCCGACGGCGCGATCGGCGACTGATAGGCTTCGTCCAACCAGTATGGTTCATCGGTCTGAATGAAGCCGCAGCTCGGGCAGCGCCAGTACTGAACTTCGTATTTTTCCAGTACCAGCGTCTTGTCGCCCAAGCGGGCGGCATCTGCGTCACAGATCTTGCAATGCATGCGGGAAAGTTCGACCGGGTAGGAGCCACTGCTCAACAGTGGCTAGCATAAACTTTTGCTCGCCGGAATTGACCGCTTGGGGACATTGGGCGGCAGCACATAACGACATTCAACAACAAGAGCACATCCGCAGGGCATGAACGTCCTTTATCTCACGACGGTCTATCCGGGACACAAGAAGACCGGCGGCGACATCGGCACGCAACGTTACGTCGACGCTCTGATGCGCTGCGGTGCACACGTCGACCTGGTGGCCTTCCTCAGACGGGGCGACCCGAAACCAAGCCGGGACTGGGAGCACATCGCCGAGGAGCGCTCGATCGAAACCGCGATGTCCGGCGCGCATGTGCTCGGCTGGATGCTGCGCAGCTTCGCCAGCGGCGAAGCCTATTCAACCGCCAAGTACCATTCCCGGGCGTATGTGAATACGGTCCGGCGCCTGCTCACGAGCAAGTCCTATTCGCTGGTCGTACTCGACCATCCCTCGCGCCTGCTATGGCTGCGTCCGATTCTTCCGCCGGATGTCCCGGTGGTGGCCAATACGCACAACATCGAACACCGCCTGTACGAGCGTCTGCGCGACAGCAGCGGTGGCCGCCTGGGCTGGCTCAAGCGCCTGATCTATGCGCGCGAGGCACGTCTGGTAAAGCAGGCCGAGGACAGTCTCGGAAGCTTCGCGAACGAGATCTGGGCCGTCAGCGCCAGTGACGGCGAGTACTACGCACAGGCGCCCGGCGGCGCCGGTCTGCGTGCGTTCGAGACCCCGCCCGGCGACTTCGCGCTGCCCGATCCGTGGCCCGCCAAGCGCTTCGACATTGGCTTGATCGGCAACTGGTCCTGGACCGCGAACCGGGAGAGTCTGGACTGGTTTCTGGACGCGGTGCTGCCGCACCTGCCCGCGGCGCTGACGATCGAGATTGCCGGTCGTGGTGCCGACGATGTGGCCGCGCGGTATCCGCGCGTCCGCGTGCAGGGCTTCGTGCGCGACGCCGCCGAGTTCGTGGCGGAGGCACGCGTCATTGCGATTCCGACGCTCAGCGGCGCCGGCGTGCAGATCAAGACCCTGGATTCGCTGGCGGTCGGCACGCGCATGGTGGCCACACCGTTCGCGGTGCTCGGCATCCGCGACTTGCCGCCGACGGTCCGAATCAGCAGCGATCCGCGCGAATACGCGCAACTGCTGGCAGACACGGCCGGCATCAGCGACGAGGCCCCTGACCCACGCGCGCTGCAATGGGCGGACGCGATGCGGATGCGGTACTCGGACGCCATCGCAAACGCGCTGGCCGATCTGGACGGCGCAGCCGGTGCGAGTTGAGCCGGCGCGGGTTCGCACATGATCGCCAGACTCGTGCAAAGCCGGCTGCTGAGGCTGTTCAGCGGCACCGTGATCGATCAGGCGATGCTGTCCGCCGTGAACTTCCTGGTCGGCCTGCTGCTGATCCGTTACACGACGGATGCCGACTACGCCAGCTATGTTCTGGTGCAGACCGCGGTGATGCTGCTGGTGAGCCTGCAGGGCGCCTGGATCGGCGGGCCGCTGGCCGTGCTGGCACCGCAGCTTCCGGCTCGCGAGCGACGCGCCATGATCTCGACCGCCTACTTCGGTCAGCGCCGCCAGGGCCGGTGGTTGCTGCTGGTCTGTGCCGTGTCGGCCCTGGGCCTGAGCCTGAGCGGCGACATCGGCGGAATCGGGGTGACGATTTTCGCGGCCGGCAGTCTTGCCGGCTGGGCCTCGATGGAGCGCGAATTCCTGCGTACGGTGCTGCTGATCGACGCGCGCGCACCCACCTTGCTGCTCGTCGACGGACTCTACGTGCTGGTGCTCGCCGGCGGGGTGGTGCTGGCGATCCTGTCGCCGACCGCCGCCGCCACCCTGGCGGTACTGGCGATCGCCATCGCCTCGATGGCGGCGGCACGCCTCACGCGCCGCATCGTCACGCGTGAGCCCACCTGGGACCGGCGCGACAATCGATCGCTGTGGAAGCAGTTGCGACCGCTGGGCGGCTGGGCCATTGCCGGCGTCGTTGTCTACTGGAGCTTTAGCCAGGGCTACAACTACCTGCTGGTGCTGATGCTCGATGTCGGCGCCGTGGCCGCCGTGGCCGCGACCCGACTGCTGCTGATGCCGGTGAATCTGCTCACGGTCGGCGTCAAGAACCTGCTGGTGCCGACCGTGGCCGGCTGGCTCGCCGAATTCGGGTTGCCGACGGTGATGCGCAGACTCGGTCTGTTCAGCGCGGTGATGTTCGTGCTGGCAAGTCTTTATTGTGGGGTTCTGTGGCTGCTGCGCGACTGGATCACCGGAACCCTGCTCGGCAAGCAGATTCCGGACCGCGACACGCTGCTGCTACTGTGGACCGTGATCTACCTGGTCTGCCTGGTTCGCGACATCTGGCAGAGC
The DNA here is from genome assembly GCA_022599775.1 of Gammaproteobacteria bacterium. Classification (GTDB taxonomy): domain Bacteria; phylum Pseudomonadota; class Gammaproteobacteria; order Nevskiales; family Nevskiaceae; genus Banduia. Next base: position 32,103 of record JAHZLQ010000019.1, on the reverse strand, counting down.
GCCTTGCTGGTGCGTAAGCGATTCCGCTCGCTGGCACGCTTCACCGCCGTGAACGCGGTGCTGTCGCTGGTCGCCATCGTGATCGGGCTCAAGTTGTACGGGGCGCCCGGCGCCCTGCTCGGTCTCGCGGCCGGCGAGGTCATGTATACGGTCGCGGTTTTCTTCATGCTCCGCCAGGAGCTTCATCGGGTTTGACGAGGTCGGGCGCAAGCGATGCAGTCGGGGGACAAGCAAAAGATTCTGTACCTGTGCGGTACGAAAATTCATCCGGCCACCACCGGTGGTTTTCTGCACACCACCGGCATCGCGCGCACTCTGGCGCGCGCCGGGCATGAGGTCTGCCTGTATTCGTTCGCGGGCCGCGCCGAGGACTACCGCCTGCGCGGCCCGCGTCGTGAAACCATCGCCGTCGAAGCGAACCTGCATGAGGAAGTTCACCTCGGGCTCGGCATCGGGCTATTGCAATCAGCGAACCGCCGGCTCGGCTATCCGCGTCGCTGGCAGTACGAAATGCTTCGCCGCGGCCGGGTTCCGAACCGGCTGAAACAGGCGCTGTCGCAGGCTTCACTGGTACTGGCGGACAGCGCTTTCGTGCCACCGGTGCCGGGGCCCCGACAAGACACGCCGTGGATTCTGGTAAGCCACAACCTGGAACACCGACTGCTGGAACAGGGTTCGCCACCGGAACGCCGCAGCGCCGCGTGGATGCGGCGCGTGGAAGCCGCCGCACCGCAGACCTTCCACGACATCTTCGCCTGCACCGAGGAGGACCAGGCGTTCTTCCGCCAACACGATTCCAGCGGCAGTCGGAAGCTGCCGATCGTCGGTTCCGGCGTGGATGCCGCCGCCTACGCCTCGCCGCCCGGAACACGTGAGCGGATGCGTGCCGAACTCGGGCTCGGTGACGAGGACAGTCTGCTGATCTTCGGCGGCAGCAAGTCATGGCAGAACCTCGACGCGCTTGAACGGCTCCAGGCGCATGCCGCCGATCAGGCCGATTTCATACGCCGGCGGCGCATCCACTTTCTGCTGCTCGGTTCGATCGCCGACCAGCCCTATCGCGAAGGTCCGTTCATTGCCACCGGCCGGGTCGGCGAGGTCGCACCGTTCTTCGCCGCATCCGATGCCGGCATCAACCCGGTGACCAAGGGATCGGGCGCGAATACCAAGATCTACGAATACATGGCCGCGCGCCTGCCGGTCGTGTCCACGCCATTCGGTATGCGCGGCAGCAATCTGAACCCCGATGAGGATTACCTGCCATATGAAGACGGCCCGGGGCTGCGCGCGGCGCTGGAGCGCCTGCTGCACGAACGGGACCGTACGCAATGGCGCGCGTTCGCCGATGCACTGTGGCAGCGAGAATCGGCCCGCTGCGACATCGGCGAGATGGTTCGCAGGGCATTCGCACAGCTCCCGGAACTGGGGGTCTGAGCCCGGCAATGAACCGTCTGCTTCTGATCACCGCCCTGCTCTATGCGATGCCCGCGCTCGCCGGCAAGCTCGAAGGCGAACCCTTCGTCTGGTACACGCTGGAGCATGACTCCAACCTGTTCCGGGTCGAGGGTGGCGATGAGGCGGAACGTTCGGACACCCTGCACCGCTATGGCGGCGGCGTGGCTCTGCAGTACAGCTTCGGATTGCAGCGGGTGTATCTCGGCGGCGAGGCGCGACGCGTGCAGTACGAGCGCTACGACGCGCTCGACCACGACGGCCACGAACTGCGTGCCGGCATGGACTGGCAGCTGGGCCACGCCGCCTCCGGCGAGCTGCGCGCCAGCCAGGAAAAGCGTATCGAATCGTTTTCCGACCGCGACGACACCGACCTCAACATCCAGACCGATCGCCGCGCCAGTGCCAGCGGCACGCTGGCGATCACGCCGAGCTGGGCCGTGCAGACCCGCGTGGAAACCAGCCGTCTGCGCAGTGCGCTGGATCGCTCGAAGAACTACGACCGAGACGAAACCGGTTACAGCCTCGGAGGTCTTTATACCGGTTCTCCAGTCGGCACGGCCGGCGTGCGCCTGCACTATCTCGACGGCCGTTTCCCGGAACGCGAACGGGCCGATGGCGTCACCGACCGCTACGACGAATACGATCTGCAGTTCACGCTCGGATGGCAGCCCAGCGGGCTTTCGCACATCGATTTCGAAGCCGGCGCGGCGCGGCGCAACAACCGCGGCGGCGAGGACTACACCGGCCTGACCGGACGCTTGCAATACATTCGTCGTTGGTCCGGCAAGACCAGCCTGCAGGCGGAATTGTTCCGCCGCGTGGTCAGCGTCGAGGAAGTCGACGCCAACTTCGTCGAGCAGACGGGCCTGGCGCTGCGTGCCGACTGGCAGGCCCTGTACAAGCTCGGCGTCTACGGCCGCGTGGAGTGGCGCGCGGACGACTATGGCGGTTCGCCCGCTCTGGATGTGAACAACAGTGCGCGCACGGACGATCTGCAGCGAATCGAACTGGGTGCGCTCTACAAGCCGGTGTTCTGGCTGAACCTGTCACCGGGCATGATCTTCGAGCGCCGCGATTCCAATCGCATCAATCGCTCCTTCGACGACCTGATCTTCAGTTTCGATCTGGAAGCGCGGTACGACTAGGTACCGAGCCGGCGCATCCAGTAGATCAGCGACGCGGCCGCGAACAGCAACAGCGGAATCCAGGCATACAGCGTGGTACCCATGCTGAGTTCCTCGCGCCGCGCGCGCATCGTCTCGTTGACCGACAGGAACACGAAGAACAGCAGGAAGATCACGGCAAAGTTGTTGTAGACATTCCAACCGTCCACCGGATACACGAAGAACGGCAGTGCGGCGCTGGCGGCCCACAGCATTGCCAGATTCTTGACCGTGACGATGTCGCGGGAGGTGTCGCGTGGTTCCTTGGGATCTCGGGTTTTCACGATGCGGAAGCCTGGCACGTTGCGAACACCTCGGCCGGACTGAGGCCGGACGAAGCTTCGAAAACATCTCGATCGCAATAAGTGGTTTGCGGAAAATAGTCACCCATGACGCTGGCCGGATCGTCTTCCGGATCGACCTGGTCGATCGACTGCGCAAAGCTGTCGGCGGCCAGCATCATGCGGTAGATCAGCAGTTCGGTGTCGCCCTTCCAGTGAAGCCACACAAAGCCGTTGTCGACGTCGGCATTGGCCGGGCGATCCTCGTCTGTGGACACCACCACGTTGAAGAAGCCGTCCTCGTCCAACGGCGTCGACTGGTCGACGGCACAGCCGTCCACGAACTGGTTGTCCACGCGGTTGGCGCAGATCGACCAGAATCGAACCTCGGGACTGGACAGCGCGCCACCCTGGCCAGTATAGCTGGGCGCCCGCGCACGCATCAGCATGAGTCCGCCGAAATCAGGCTCCAGCGTCGTCGACATATAGCGGATGTGGATGTTGTAGACCAACGGCGGCAGCGCGTCCTCGTCCAGCGGATAGTAGATTTCGAACCGCGGCGGATCGGCGGCCAGCGGCGGATCGCCGGCTTCGAAGCTGTCGCTTTCGCCGCGCTGATAAGCACGGAACAGCTCGTCGATGCGGGCGCATGCCTCGGTGTCCGGGGTCTGTGCCAGATCGATCTCCGTGCCGTCGGCGCGCGCCAGCACCAGGTCCGGCAGATCCACGATCTGCGTGGCAGGCACGTAGCTGCGATAAATCAGCAGCGTCTGGCGCTGCAAGGGCTCGGTCTCGTCCACACGATCACCGCGATAGATCGTGTTCTGGGGCGGCAAGCCCGGGCGCGCCGTGAACGCGACCGTGCCGGTATAGCTGCCGCCGACCGCAATCAGCGCGCTCTTGCGGGTCTTGTCGAGAAACGGATTGAAGCTGCCGAAATCCGGCGACAGCCGGTAGTCGGCGCGCGCGTCCTTGGCCAGCAGAAAGCCGTCGTAGACATGCAGCGAGAAATAGCGCGCGTCCGGGTAGCGTCCCTCGAAGTGCAGCTGGTCGGCGGCATCCGGCTCGGTGGGCGCCAGTGCATACCAGTAGCGGGCGGCGGTATCGCTCAGGGAATAGAACTGCTCGCCCTCGCGAAAGATTTCGCGCCAGTCGCAGCCGGTCGAGAATTCCAGATCCCCGAACTGGTCGAGGCCATCGTCGATCACCGGTTCCTCGCCGCTATCACCGCCGCAAGCGGCCAGACCCAGGCTCACGCACAATACGAGGCACTTCAGGGGCAGATGTTTCAGGGGACTCATAGTTTTCATCATGATGCCGTTGCTCAGGCTGACGCCGCAACGCGGTGCATACGCGATGCTCGGTCCAGCATCGACGATACGGTTCAGGCTCGCAAGCCTGATCTTGGTGCTGTGCGGCCTGGGTGCGCCACAAGCCTGGGCGCAGCAAGGTATCGACGATCCGGACCCGGAGCTGCGCCGCCAGCTGATCGCAGCCGTGACCGCGGCCGACAGTTTCGAGGACCGCTTCGACGCCGAGGTCTGGTTGCTGGACATGTCGCAACGCCTGCGCCGCTTCATGCCGGAACGCGAGCAGCGGCTTGAGTTTCTGAGACTGGTTCACGCCGAGGCCACACGCGCCAAGGTGTCCCCCGAAATCGTACTGGCGGTGATCGAAGTCGAAAGTCACTTCGAACGCTTCGCCCTGTCGGTGGCCGGCGCCCAGGGCTACATGCAGGTGATGCCATTCTGGATCGAGGAGATCGGGCGACCGGAAGACAATCTGTTTCTCGCCGCCACCAACCTGCGCTACGGCTGCACCATCCTCAAGTTCTATCTGGACCGCGAAAACGGCAACCTCGTCAACGCGCTGGCGCGCTACAACGGCAGCTACGGCCGGCCGCAGTATCCGTACAAGGTGCTGGAGGCGCTCAACCGGCGCTGGTATCAGGGCTGAGTAAATGCTGGGTCTCGCGCAGAGACGCAAAGGCGCCAAGAAAGGCAAAGCCAAAGAATCTGATCTTGTTGTTGCTGTTCTTCGCGCCTTTGCGTCTTTGCGCGAGGCAATATTCTTCTCGATCAGGCACGCACAAACAGCGCCATGGACTCGACGTGCGCGGTGTGCGGAAACATGTCGAGGATGCCGGCACGCTCCAGCCGATAGCCGTGTTCGTGAACCAGGATCGCCGCGTCCCGCGCCAGCGTGGCCGGATGACAGGACACGTAGACGATACGGCGCGGCGCCTTCGCCGCCACCAGCGGCAAGACCTCGCGCGCACCGGATCGTGGCGGGTCGAGCAGACACAGGTCCACATCGCCGGCCAGCCACGGTGCATCGGGCCGAGGCTTGAACAGATCCGCCTTGGCAAATCGAATGTCGAGACCGAGCCGCCGGGCATTGTCCTGCGCGCGGCGCACCAACCCGGCGTCGCCCTCCAAGGCAGTCACGTTCGCGCCGGCCTGCGCCAGCGGAATCGAGAAATTGCCGAGTCCGCAGAACAGTTCCAGTACCGATTCACTCGGCGCCGGCGCCAGCCAGTCCAGCGCCTGCCGCAACATCCGCTCGGCCACCGTGGCGTTGACCTGAATGAAGTCGATGGGCTCGAAGCGCAGACGCGTCTCGGAGCCGTCCGGCGTATACGTCAGCGGCTCCACGCGGCCCAGTGGACGCAGGCTGTCGAGACCGTCGGGCTGAATGTAGATATCGACCGCGTGCTGTCGACCGAAGGCTTCGAGCTTGAACCGGTCATCGCCGCCCAGGGGATCGAGCACGCGAAACACCAGCGCCACACGGTCGGTCGCGGCGACTTCGATCTGCGGAATCCGGTCGCGCAGTGACAGCTGGCTCACCAGCTTCGACAGGGGCCTGATCAGGTTGCCGACCCGCGCATCCAGAACCTCGCAGCGCTCAATGTCGGCGATCAGGGCACTGTGACGTTCGCGAAAGCCCACCAGGGCCTGCCGCCTGGACGCCACGAACCTGACGGCGAGCCGGGCGCGACGCCGATAGCCCCAGGCGGGTCCGATCACGGCCTCGGCGATCGTGTCGGCACGCACGCGCCCGATGCGCTCCAGCGCTTCGACCAATTGTTTCTGCTTGAACCGGACCTGAGCCGAGCTTTCCATGTGCTGCAGGGCGCAGCCCCCGCAGACGCCGAAGTGTGCACAGGCCGGCTGCACCCGATCCGGTGAAGCTCGCTCGATCGCCAGCGCCTGCGCCTCGTCGGAATCGCGCCCGCCCCGGATGCGCACGAAGCGCGCGCGCTCGCCGGGCAGCGCATCGGCCACGAACCAGACCTTGCCGTCGATACGGGCAACGCCGCGACCATCGTGAGACAGATCCTCGATCTCGGCGGTGTGTTCCGGCGCGCTGCCCAGGCCCGGAGGTCGATCCAGAATGACGCTCAAGTGCTGGCCTCCCAGACCTCCACGAATTCCTTCCAGTGGGCGGCACCGCTGTCGCGGCAATAGGCCTTGGCGCGCTCGTGCTCGGCCGCTTCGTCCTGCGCGCTGATCTGACCGCGCAGGCGCAGAAAGCGCAGCGCCACCAGCCAAGTGTTGAGCACATCGGTTTCGCAGTACTCGCGGATTTCGCGGATTCGGCCTTCGTCGAAGGCCTGCGCCACCTTGGAACCGTCCATGCCGAGCTTGCCGGGAAAGCCGAGCAGGACCGCGATCTCCGTGAGCGGCGCATAGTTGCGGCCGTTGTACAGCGCCAGATAGTCCATCAGGTCCAGATGACGCTCGTGATAGCGGCTGAGATAGTTGTTGTACTTGGACTCGCGTTCGCGCGCGCCGGTATCCCAATACGCCGGTGCGGCGATGCCGTGCAGCATCGCGCGGTAGTGCAGTACCGGCAGGTCGAATCCCGAGCCATTCCACGATACGAGTTGGGGTCGGTAGCGCTCCACGCCGTCGTAGAAGCGCTGGATGATCTCGGCCTCATCGGCATCCTCGTCGCCCAAGGTCCAGCACTTGAAACTGTCCTCGCCGCTGCGCAGCGCCACCGAAATCGCGACCACGCGTTGCAGGTGCGCCGGCTGGAAATCAGTGCCGCGGCTCTGCATGCGAGCAGAGATCATCGCGGTGCGTACGTCGGCGTCATCGAAGCCGTCCAGTCCGAGGATACGGCGACCGCCGGCCACATCGGGAACGGTTTCGATGTCGAATACCAACATGGGGTCGAAGCTGGTCATGGTTGTTTGTCCCTCAGAGCGGTTGGGCGGACCGCACCATGTTGCGTCGAAGGTCTCGTTGCTTTAGGAAACGCTGGCGACGGGTTCCGCCGCCCCCCAGCGGCGGGTGCCTTTCCTTTGCTTGTCCATCGAGACGGCACCAGAAAGAAAGGAGACCCCACCCGGCGCTTCCGAAGGGGCCCGAACAGCGAAAGGCCACAGCAAAAGCGCCCCTCTCCCGCGTGCGGGAGAGGGGCTGGGGGAGAGGGCCGCGCGCAGCGCGGAGTGCCGCTCCGTCCCGTTACATCCGCACCGAGCAACGCAACGCGCGCAGAAAATCCCAGGATGGGAAAGGCCGCAGGCCGTGCCCACGCGTGGCCCAGCGCCGGTTTCCGCGTGGGCACGCTACGCTTTGCCCACTCTACGCCAACTCCCTCACGAGCCCGAGTCCAATCCGAATTCACGCTGGGAACACACCGGTAGAAATGTACCGATCGCCCCGGTCGCAGACGATGCACACCACGGTCGCGTTCTCGACCTGCTTGCACACCTGCAAGGCCGCCCAGATCGAACCGCCGGACGAAGGCCCGCAGAACAGCCCTTCCTTCTCCGCCACCAATCGCATCGTGCCTTCGGCGTCCGCGGCATTGGCCTCGATGATGCGGTCCACTCGCGGACGTTCGAAGATCTTCGGCAGATAGGCTTCGGGCCATTTGCGGATGCCGGGGATGCTGGAATCGCCGTCCGGCTGCACGCCCACGACTTCGATCTCCGGCTTGACCTCCTTGAAGTAACGCGAGCAGCCCATGATCGTGCCGGTGGTGCCCATGGTCGCCACGAAATGCGTGATCGCACCCTCGGTGGACTTCCAGATCTCCGGCGCCGTGCCTTCGTAGTGCGCGCGCGGGTTGTCCGGATTGGCGAACTGGTCGAGCACCCGACCACGCCCCTCGTCCTGCATGCGCTGCGCCAGGTCGCGCGCGCCCTCCATGCCTTCGTCCTTGGACACCTTGACGATCTCGGCACCGAAGGCCTTCATCACCGCGCGGCGCTCGGCGCTCATGTGCTCCGGCATGATCAGCACCATGCGATAGCCGGCCGCGGCGGCGACCATCGCCAGGGCGATGCCGGTATTGCCGGAGGTGGCTTCGATCAGGGTGTCGCCGGGCTTGATCTCGCCGCGCTCCTCGGCGCGCCGGATCATGCTCCAGGCTGGCCGGTCCTTGACCGAGCCCGCCGGATTGTTGCCTTCGAGCTTGGCCAGCAGGCGGTTGTTGCCGATGCCCGGCAGGCGCGTCAGCGCGACCAGGGGCGTGTTGCCGATACAATCGACCAGGGACTTTGAAATCATTGCGCTTCGGGCTGTGGGCGAGACTGCGGGTTCGCCGGAACGGATGCGATCAGTACGACGCAATAGTGTATCGGACCGCGAAAACTTGAGCGCTCGTCAAACCTCTTCAGGCCGCATTCGCGGCTGGCCGTGGCTGCTGCTGGCACCGACTCTGGCACTGGCCATGGGCCTGCTGCCCGCGTGGTTCGCACCGTGGATGTATGACGACTATCCGCGCTGGGTACTGCTGTCGCTCAGCGTGCTGCTGAGCCTGATGTGCGTCATCGCCACTCAGCGGCGGCTTGCAGCACCCCTGCAGCGGCTCGGACGGGTGCTGCGCCAGGCCATGCAGGACCGGCCCGAAAACCGCATCCAGGCGCGCGCGATGGGGGTGCCGGAATCCGCCGCCACCGTACTGAATGAACTGATCGAGCAGCTTCATCAGTCCCGCGACGCGTCCCGGGGCGAATCCGCCCGCCTGCTGGGTCATCTGCGCCAGGAGCTGTCCAATGAGCGCGCTGCGCGCGAACGCGCCCAGACCGATCTCACCGAGGCGCGGGCCGCCGCGCAGTTCAAGAGCGACCTGCTGTCCAACATGAGTCACGAACTGCGCACGCCGCTGACGGCGATTCTGGGCTTTTCCGAACTGCTCGAAAAAACGCCGCTCAACCGGCAGCAGGCCGAGTACGTCAGCACGCTGTCCAAGTCCGCGGAGAATCTCCTGTCGATGATCAACAGCCTGCTCGACTGGAACCGCATCGAGGCCGGGCGGCTGTCCTTGCAACAGATCAGCTTCGTGCTCAGCGATTGCATCGAGGATGTCACCGGCCTGCTGTCGCCGCTGGCCTACGACAAGGGACTGCAGATAGCGCTGCTGATCTACCACGACGTGCCGCTGCGCGTGTCCGGAGATCCGGTGCGCCTGCAGCAGATCGTGACCAATCTGCTGTCGAATGCCATCAAATTCACCGAACGCGGCGAGATCGTGATCCGCGTGATGCGCGAGCAGGGCGAGGATGAACGCTGCTGGCTGCGCATCAGCGTGGCCGACAGCGGACGTGGCATCAGCGAGGCACAGATGGAGCGGCTGTTCGAGATGTTCACGCCGTCATCGACCAGCAATCGCACGCCGTCCAGCGGACTCGGCCTGGCAATCACCCAGCGCCTGTGCGAACTGATGGACGGTCGTCTGGAGGTCGAAAGCGAGGTGGGTGTCGGCACCACCTTCAGCGCCGTGGTCGCACTGCGGCCGCAGCTTGAACGCGACAGCGCCCTGGTGACCTGGGACGGGCTGCGTGGCGTGCGCCTGTGGCTGTGCGACGCACGTTCGACCACGCGCCTGGCGCTGCTGCATCACCTCGAATACTGGGGCTTGGAAACGCGTCTGTTCGACTCGCCACGGCGCCTCGCCGCAGCGCTGCTCGAAAGCGACACGCAAGGTCCGCGATTGGTGATCGCCGGCATCACCCCGGAGGCGCTTGACGATCCGCAATGGCGCGACGTGTTCGGCGCCTGCCGACAGACGCAGCGCCCCTGCGTGGCGCTGATCAGCTCCTCGGACACCGGCGTGCAGCACGCCGTCATCGATGCCGGCGCAGCGCGCTGCCTGCCTCAGTCGATCGGTGGAAGTTCGCTGTACCAGGCTCTGCTCGACACCCTCGCGGGTCAACCGGCGGACTCGGGCCGCAAGCCGCTACAGGACATCGAAGTGCTGGTCGTCGACAACACGCTCGCCAGCCGGCGCTACGTCGCGCTGCTGCTGGACAGCCTCGGCGCCGGCACAACCGAGGCCGCGGACGGTCGCGAGGCCGTGCGGCTATGGCGTGAACAGCGTCCGCCGCTGATCCTGATGGACGTGCAGATGCCGGAGCTGGATGGCCCCGGCGCGGCGCGCGAGATTCGCGCCGCCGAATCCGGCAGCGGCGCGCGCTGCGGAATCATCGGCATGTCGGCACATCTGGAGCCGGAAGAGCGTCAGGAAGTGATCCGCGCCGGCATGGACGAAGTGCTGCTCAAACCCTTTGACGAACGTCAGCTGCTGCGGACCCTGGGACCTTGGGTTCAACAACGCCGACCGGCTGACCCGCCGTCGGAGGCAGCGGACGAGGCCGACGCGCCGGTAAGACTGGCGCAGGGTATCGCGCCGGAACTGGTGGAACTGCTGCTTGAGGAACTGCCGCTGCAGATCAAGGAGCTGGAGGACATCTACATGCGCGGCGAACGCGATGCGATCCGCTCGGCAGCGCACCAGATCCATGGCACCGCGGCCTTCTACAAACTGGCCGAGCTGCGCGCCAGCGCGCGCCGCGTGGAACAGGCGCTGGCGGCCGCCGGCAAGGGCCTGCCGGAGAATCTGGGCGACGATATCGCCGAGATTCGCGAAGCCACCAACCGAGTATTGCGCGAGCTGCGCGGCGAATAAGCACGGCGCACGACCGCCACCCGCTCATTTCGGCATAATTTGCGCCCCCCGAATTGGGCGCCGCCTCCGAGGCCGCACGCCACCGGTTCCGCGCGCCGAGACAACAACCAGAGAAATACGATCAGCAACGTGAAACAACGAGGTCCGATTGCCCTGCCCCCGCTTCCGCCGTCCGGCGAACGCACACTCTGGCAGGGCCTGCCCGGCGCGGCCGCCGCTCTGGCACTGAGCGACGCTGCCGAGCAGTTCGGACGCCCCGTCGTCGCGGTGGTGGCCAACGAGGGTCGCGCCTACGAACTGGAATCCGAGCTGCGCTTCTTCGCCAGCGATGAAGTGCCGGTAGTGCATTTCCCGGACACCGAAGTGCTGCCGTACGACGGCTTTTCGCCACATCAGGAAATCCTCTCCGACCGCATGGCCGCGCTGTACCGGCTGCCGTCGATGCGCCATGGCATCGTCATTCTCACCGCCGATGCGCTACTGGCGCGGCTACCGCCGCGCGCCTGGCTGGACGGCCGCGCCTTCGAACTCACGGTGGGCCAACGCCTGGACCCGATCGCCTTTCGTGAGCGTCTGGTCGCGGCCGGCTATCAGTCCGTCTCGGAAGTCCAGACCCAGGGCGAGTTCGCGGTGCGCGGCGCACTGGTGGACCTGTTTCCGATGGGTTCGGCCGCGGCCTATCGCATCGACCTGTTCGACGACGAGATCGAAACCATTCGCGTGTTCGATCCCGAAACGCAGCGTTCCACCGAGCGGGTCAAGGAAGTGCGCATGCTGCCGGCGCGCGATTTCCCGACCGACAAATCCGGCATCGAGACCTTCCGCGCGAACTACCGCGCATATTTCGCTGGCGACCCGAGCCGGTCGCGGATCTATACGCAGGTATCCAAGGCCCTGATGCCGGGCGGCGTCGAAGCCTATCTGCCACTGTTCTTCGAACACACCGAGTCGATCTTCGACTATCTGCCGGCGACGGCCTGGATCGCCGAAGTCGGTGAACTGCATGCGGCGCTGGACGCCGACTGGCAGCAGATCGCCGAGCGCCACGAACGCCTGGCCGGCGATATCGAACGGCCGCTGATGAAACCGCTGGACCTGTTCCACGCGCCGGGCGCGGCAATCGAGCGACTGGCGGAGCGTTCACGCGTTGCGATTTCGGCCGCAGCCTCGGGCTCGGCCATGGCCTGCGAGCTGCTGCCGCGCTCCCCCGACACCGTGCAGGCCCTGCTCAACGAAGCGCCGCGCATCCTGTTCGTGGCCGAATCCGCGGGACGCCGCGAAGCGCTCAACGGCTGGCTCAAACCCAAGGGCGTGGTCACGCGTGACTGTGGCGGCTGGCACGATTATCTGGCCGACAATCGGCGCTACTGCGTCGCGCTGGGACCGATTCAGGACGGACTCAGGCTGCCGGACGGCAGCCTGATCATCGCCGAGGCACAGATCTTCGGCCTGCGCGCCGAAGTCTCGCGGCGGCGCAAGCCGGTACGCGACCCCGAAACCCTACTCAAGGACCTGTCCGAGCTGTCGATCGGCAGCCCGGTGGTGCACGCCGAACACGGCGTCGGCCGCTATCAGGGCCTGACGCGGCTCGACGCCGGCGGCATCACCGCCGAATACCTGGTGATCGAATACGCCGGCGGCGACAAGATCTACGTGCCGGTGGCCTCGCTGCAGCTGATCCACCGCTACACCGGCGCCGAGGAGCAGGCCGCGCCGCTGCACTCGCTGGGCTCGGACCGCTGGGCCAAGGCCCAGGAACGGGCCAGGAAGCGCGCGCATGACGTCGCCGCCGAACTGCTGCAGATCCAGGCGCGCCGGGCGGCGCGTCCGGGCATGGCGATGGACGTCAACGACGAGGACTACCGGCGCTTCTGCGACGGCTTTCCGTTCGAGACCACACCCGACCAGCAGCGTTCGATCGAGGATGTGCTGGCCGACATGGCGGCCGACAAGCCGATGGATCGCGTGGTCTGCGGCGATGTCGGTTTCGGCAAGACCGAGGTCGCGCTGCGCGCCAGCTTCGCCGCGATCAACAACAACCGTCAGGTCTGCGTGCTGGTGCCGACCACGCTGCTGGCGCAGCAGCACTACAAGAATTTCGCAGATCGCTATTCGGGTTGGCCGGTACGCGTCGGCGTGGCCTCGCGCCTCAAGTCCGACAAGGATCTCAAGACGCTGCTGGTCGACCTGGAAGCGGGTCGGCTCGATGTAGTGATCGGCACGCACCGGCTGCTGCAGCCCGACGTGAAGTTCAAGAACCTGGGCCTGGTGATCGTCGACGAGGAACACCGCTTCGGCGTGCGCCACAAGGAACGGCTCAAGAACCTGCGCGCCGAAGTCGATCTGCTGACGCTGACCGCCACGCCGATCCCGCGCACCCTGAACATGTCGCTGGCCGGCCTGCGCGATCTGTCGATCATCGCCACGCCGCCCGAAGCGCGCCTGTCGATCCGCACCTTCGTCGCCGACTGGGATCGCAATCTGGTCTACGAAGCCTGCCTGCGCGAGCTCAAGCGCGGCGGCCAAGTGTTCTATCTGCACAACGAGGTCAAGGACATCGAACGCGCCGCGCAGTCACTGGGCGAGATCGTGCCCGAGGCGCGCGTGCGTTTCGCGCACGGCCAGATGCGCGGCGCCGAACTCGAACAGGTGATGCTGGACTTCTATCACCACCGTTTCGACATCCTGGTCTCGACCACGATTATCGAATCCGGCATCGACATTCCCAACGCCAACACCATCGTGGTGAATCGCGCGGACACTCTGGGGCTGGCGCAGCTGCACCAGTTGCGTGGACGCGTCGGCCGCAGCCATCACCGCGCGTACGCCTATCTGCTGGTGCCGAGCAAGCGCGCGCTGAGCGCGGACGCCGAGAAGCGCCTGGAAGCGATCGAGTCCATGGGCGAACTGGGCTCCGGCTTCCTGCTGGCCACGCACGATCTGGAAATCCGCGGCGCCGGCGAACTGCTGGGCGACGACCAGTCCGGTCAGATCGAGGAAGTCGGCTTCACCATGTACGCCGACCTGCTGGCGCGTGCCGTGGCCGCGATCAAGTCCGGCAAGCTCGCGGACGCACCGTTCGAACACGGCAGCAGCGAAGTCGACCTCGGCGCCACCGCGCTGATCCCGGACGATTACGTGCCGGACATCGCCACGCGTCTGTCGCTGTACAAGCGCCTGGCCGAATCCGCCACCCAGCAGGCCCTGCTGGAACTGCGTTACGAGATGATCGACCGCTTCGGGCCGCTGCCGGAAGCGGCGTTCCGCCTGTGGCAGGCCGCCGCGCTGAAACTCGCGGCGCAGGCACTAGGCATCACGCGGATTCGTGCCGGCAAAAGCTCATTGACGCTGGACTTCGGGGCACAGACACAACTCGACCCGGTGAAGCTGATCCAGCTGATCCAGAACCAGCCCAAGCGCTACCGGCTCGAAGGCCAGTCCAAGCTGCACTACCTGGGATCGATGGACCCGCCCGAGAATCGCCCGCAGGAAGCCGCCGCACTGCTGGAACGCCTGGGCGCCCCGCCGCTGGAGCTGGGCGCCTAGGTCGTTTTCGTTTGGATACGGACCAGTCCAGTTCCGTAACGCCTGTGTTCAGCGGTTTGAGGCGATGCCGGCTTTTTCGACAGAAATAGTGGGCAGCGGGTCAAATGTCCGCCTCAGCACATTGTCAAGCATGCGCCTGAAAGAACTACTGTTTTGTTCTTTCCAGCCAGTAGAAAGGCTGCCGTTTCTGGTGAGCGACGGCGAGTATGCGAATGCCTGCACCCTCGGGCTTGATGCTGAAGTGAACGGTGAATTGCCAACGTGATGTTGGCTGAACCACGATAGACCGTATATTCCCACGGGTGATTGGCGCGGACTCTGGGTACAAGCAGATTTGCTCGATGAGCGATTCAATCTCATCGGCCAATTCCAAGCCTTTGCCGCGAGCGATTGCCTCGTAGTGAGCCACCGCCTCGTCAAGCTCTCTTGCTGCGAGGGGGTGAAACTCATACGGCAACATTACTTGCCGTGGCGGGCTTTGATGTTGGCAAAGACCTCTTTGCCAGGAACACCTTTGACTTTCCCCGCATCCATCTCTTGCTCCCGACGCTCAGCTTCCCTTAGCCAGAGCTCGGAAAGCTCCGGCTCCGGCAGCGCACCCAAACTTTCAACAAGCGTATGCGCGAGCTGAACCCTGGCATCTGGATGAAGGCGAAGGGCTGCCTCTTGCAGGGATTCGATGGTGTGCAATGTAGCCATGGATGAATTATAGCTCTCAGCCTGCCGCGTGGGCACGGCCTACGGCCTTTGCCCACCCTACCGCCCTACGGCCAGCGCCGGTCCTGCTCCGCGCGCAGCTGATCGATCAGGCGGCCTTGCGGACGCTCGACATCCTCGTACGTCAGCACCTGGTCCTTGGCAACGGCGCGACGCAGGACGCAGCCTTCGGCCAGGCCCATCGGCAGCAGTGACTGTGCCCGCGTGATCGCGGCGGTTTCACATTGCCCGTAGGTCTTGTAGCCGCCGAGCCCGTCCACAAGCTCGCCGGCGGCCATGTCGACTTTGGCCGTGGCCACGACCTCGACACGCGGACCGTCCAACGGCTGCATCACGGCATCGCCGCACAGCAGCACGCGCGCGGCCGACATCGGCACTTCGAAGTGACACAGATGGTAGGGCGTGTAGAAACAGTACAGCGGCCCCTCGCCCAACTTGTAGAGATTGAGGTAGTGCTGCTGGAACGGATCGTCATGCGCTGCCAGCACGAACACGCCGGGCCCTGGCTTGGAGCCGACCACGTAATCGACGACACCGCCGAGCGCACGCAGCGCGTCCACGTCGTAGCACTGCGTCAGTTCGTCGACATGACCGGCGTGCTCACGGCCGATCATGCCGCGCCGGGCGATCGTCATGCCGGTGGCGTTGGCGACGATGGCCTGCTCGAAGCTGATCTTGGTGCCGTCCGCGAAGCTGGTCACCATGTTGACGTTCTGGCCCCAGCGTTCGGCGAAGCCCCGCTGCGTCGTGGGATTGCGGTAAGGATCCTGCAGACCCTTGATGTTGCCGCAGACCAGTGGCTGCGCGCCGATTCCGCGCACGAAACGGAACAGGTTCATCTGTACGCCGGGCTGGTCGCCGTCGCAGGCGGTGAAGATCATGCCGGCGCGGTCGGCGCGCTCGCGCAGGATCGAACCGACGGTGCCATCCAGCTCGGCGTTCATCGACACCAGCGGCTTGCCACAGTCGAGGGCCTTGAGCGTGATCCCCGCACCGAACTCGATCGCACCGGTGGCATCGATCAGGCAATCGATGGACTCGGACTCACACAATAGGCCAGCATCGGCGGTGATGCAGCGTCGGCCGGCGCGCAGCGCGTCTTCGAGCGCACCGACAGCATCGACCTCGAGCACCTGCTCGTCTCCCGCTTCCTCGAAGCAGCGGCGCGCGCGCTGAACATCGCGATTGGCGATCGCCACCAGATCCATGCCGGGCACCGATTGCAGGATCTGCCGTGCGATGCCGCGCGCCATGAAGCCGGCGCCGATCAGCCCGATGCGCAGCGGCCGGCCTTCCGACTCGCGCTGGCGCAGCAGACGATCGACGATGATCATTTGCGGAAGGCCTCGACGCCGTGCCAGTCGGATTCGAAATCCGGCCAGTTGGCGTCTTTCTCCGAAATCACGCTGGGCGCGATCGGCCAGTCGATGGCGATCTTCGGGTCGTTCCAGCGCAGGCCGCGCTCCTGCTTGGGCTCGTAGAAATCGCTGACGAAGTAAATGAGCTCGCTGTCGTCCGTGAGCGTGATGAAGCCGTGGGCGAAGCCGCGCGGCACATACATCATGCGGCGGTTCTGCGCCGTGAGTTCGGCGCCGAACCAGCGGCCGAAGCTCGGCGAGCCGGGACGCACGTCCACGATCACATCCCACAGCGCGCCGCGTATGCAGCGCACCAGCTTGACCTCGGTATCGGGCGGCAGCTGGTAGTGCAGGCCGCGCAGGGTGCCGCGCTGCGCGTTCGAGGAGTTGTTGGCCTGGACGAAGCGGGTTTCCAGCCCGGCTGCGGCGAACTCCTTCTCGCAGTACATGCGTGCGAAGAAACCACGCTCGTCGCCGCGCAGATCGAGTTCGATGGTGGCCGCGCCTTCGAGCGGCGCCGGTTCAATGCGCATGAGGACTCCATCGAAGATCGGCGTCCATCGCGCCGGATTCAAGCCAGCGCTCGAGCACCTTGAGACGCATCAGCTGGGACTCGCGGAATGCGGGGTCGGCGAAGCCGATCGCGCGCAGGCCGTCACGCAGCCCGGCAATCGCGGTCGCCAGCGTTTCCTGGGGCTGGTGCCCGGGTGCGAGTTCACGGTACTTCGAAAAATCCACGCGGTACGAGCGCTTGTCGGGCGCGGCAGATTCGTTGATCGAGACGCGGGTGCCGGGAATCGCCTCGGCGACGGCTCTGGCTAGGCCCGCCACCTGAAAGTTCCAGTCCTCGCTGCCGACGTTGACCGTCAACATGCGGCCACCGTTTTCCGATTGACGTGAAATCGCCCACTCGATCGCGCGCGCCATGTCCTTGACGTGGATCAGCGGCCGCCACGGCGTACCGTCGGACAGCACCGAAATCTCGCCGCCGGCCAGCGCGCCCGCCACGAAGTCGTTGAGCACCAGGTCCAGCCGCAGCCGCGGCGACATGCCGCAGGCCGTGGCGAAACGCAGGCAGCTGATCACCATGTCCGGCGCATCGAGTTCCGCCAGCGCGGCTTCGGTGGCGACCTTGGAGCGCGCATAGGCGGTCAGCGGCGCCACCTCGTCGCCCTCGCGGCGCGGGCGTCCGTCCGCCGCGAAACCGTAGATCGAGCAACTCGATGCAAACACGAAGTGGCCTACGCCGGCAGCCGCCGCCGCCTGGGCCAGCTGCGCGCTGGCGCCGTAGTTGATCGCTTCGGTAACGTTTTCGAAGCGCTTGCCCATCGGGTCGTTGGACACCGCCGCGAGGTGCACGACGGCATCGAAACCCTGCAGATCGCGCGCCGTCAGATCACGCACATCGGCAAATTGCTGGGTATCGAGCAGGCGTTCCGGCAGGCCCTGCGGCGTCGTCAGGCAATGCGCGAACCAGGCCTGGTCGACGCCGACCAGTTCGACCGAGGGATCGCTGCGGCGCAGGTGTTCGACCAGCACCGGACCGATATAGCCGAGGTTGCCGGTCATCAGGACTTTCATGCTGTATCCCAGGTGCGCCAGGGCGCGCGACCCTCGCGCCACAGGTCTTCAAGCAGGTTCTTGTCACGCAGCGTGTCCATCGGCTGCCAGAAACCGGCATGCCGGTAGACGGTCAGTTGCGACTCATGCGCCAGGCGTTCCATCGGTTCGCGCTCCCAGATCGAATCGTCGCCCTGAATGTAGTCGACGATCTTCGGGCTCATCACGAAAAAGCCGCCATTGATCCAACCTTCGTCACCATCCGGCTTTTCGTGAAATCCGGTGGCACGGCTGCCATCCATGGCCAGCGCGCCGAAACGGCCCGGCGGCTGCACGGCGGTGACTGTGGCGATACGGCCCTCACGCCGGTGGGTTTGTGCCAATGCGGTGATGTCGACATTGCCGACGCCGTCACCGTAGGTCAGGAAGAAAGCATCTTCGTCCGCCAGATAGGGCATGGCACGCCGGATGCGCCCGCCGGTCATGGTGGTGGCGCCGGTATCGACCAGGGTCACGCGCCAGTCCTCGGCCTTGCTGCGGTGGAAGTGCGCAGAGTTGTCGCTCAGGTCGAAGGTGACATCGGAGCTGTACAGAAAATAATTAGCAAAATATTCCTTGATCATGTCGCCCTTGTAGCCGAGGCACACCACGAAATCACGCACACCGTGCTGCGCGAAGATCTTCATGATGTGCCACAGCACCGGACGCCCGCCGATCTCGACCATGGGTTTGGGACGCACACCGGTTTCCTCGGCGAGCCGGGTGCCCATGCCGCCAGCAAGTATCACCGCCTTCATTGCCCAGCCTTCATCGGCGAACTGCTCCTGTGCGGGTCCGCAAATAATGCGAGGAATTATCCAGCAAGCTCAAGCTCGCCGTTTTCTGCGGCAAGTGCCAGTTTCTCCAAAGCCTGCTCGCGCATCAGCATGGCGTCCGTCGGCGCGAGCCCGAAACGATCGAATATCGACCTCAGGCGATGGCTCCAGTCATGCCGGCGCGCAGAGTTCATTACGTTGTCTCGACGAATTCTTGCGAGCCGTGATCGGTCCTGATCGAGTTCGGCGATGCGTTGGCCGATGTCCGGACAATCGAACGGCAGCTCGACCACGGCGTCGGGCCAGCTGAACTGCACACGGTAGTTGGCGGAATCGGCGGGCATGCCCAGCATCACGGTTCCAGCGGCGGCGCCTTCGAAGAAACGTCCGGAAATTTCGTGCACACGACTGCTGTAGACCGGATCGTTGATGCGCGCGCGGTTGGCGATGAAATAGCGGCTGCGCTTGAGCAGGCTGGCGAGCAGCAGCCGATGCTGCCTGGCGTCCTCGACCTGAAAGCTGCGGCCGTGGCCGGAGGCGATGGCGGTGTCATAGTAGTAAAGGCTGCGAGTCTGATCGGCGTACTGCAGCAAAGCCTCATGAGTCAGCGCCGAGCGACGGCCGATATTGCAGACATCGATACAACGAGCCGATGGCGGTACCGTCGGTGCGAAGCGCAGAACGTCGGATGCCAGCGGCAGATAGCTGCAGGGCCTGCCGATGCGAGTTTGCAGAGCGTCGGCCACGTGATGGGTGCCGACGAAGATCTCATCGAACGGCTGCAGCAGTTCCAGCAGATAGTCCGGGGGCATCAGATGCGCCCAGGCTTCCGAAACGAAGCAGGCTGCGTGCGTGTGGCGCTCGCGCCAGCCGCGCATCGTGCTCAGCACGTAGGCGTCCCAGGTGTCGTTGAGCACCGCGATGAACAAATCCCCTTCCGGCGCTTCCCGGGCATGCCGCCTGGGGCTGAGCATCCGAGCGAGGGCCGGCGAACCCGAGCCGGTCCTGAGCAGGCGATAAATGCGCCGGGAGGTTTCGAGTCCGGCCCAGTCCTCGGGCACCAGCAGCTTGGCATCGCTGAGCGCCACGATGCTGTCCTCGAATTCGTAGGGCAGACAATAGGCGACCAGCCGCGAAAGTCGACGCATCGACAACACCGAAACGCGCCGCCCTGGTCCGGAGACTGGATTCAATCGATGCCGCCTTTATCGATTTGCGGAGGGCGCAGCGGCGCCGCACGGAGTCACCGTCGCGCGCCGCAAGACTGCCAGACTGTGCAATTCAGAGCCCCTTTTGTATCGCCACAATATACCGAGCCGCGCGTCTGGCCGCATTCAGCCAGTGACCGTCTGTCGAAGCTGATCCAGTACCGCCTCGGACTGTGCCGGAATCATCCGGGCGGTCTCGGCACGGCGATGGCGGTACTCGAACTGGGCGTTGGCCAGGCCTTTGTCGCCGATCACGATCCGATGCGGAATACCGATCAGCTCAGCGTCGGCAAACATCGCCCCAGGACGCAGCCCGCGATCATCCAAAGCAACATCGATGCCGGCCGCCAGCAGTCCGGCATACAGCGTCTCCGCAGCTTCACGCACAGCGTCCGAACGGTCCATTCCGATCGGCGTGATGATCGCGGTGAACGGCGCGATCGCATCCGGCCAGATCATGCCCTGCGCGTCATGGCTCTGCTCGACCACGGCCGCCACCAGACGCGACACGCCAATGCCATAACACCCCATGTGCAGCGTCACGTCCTTGCCGTTGTCGTCGAGCACGCTGACGTTCATCGCCTGGGTGTATTTCTGGCCGAGCTGGAAGATGTGCCCGCCCTCGATGCCACGCAGCAGGCGGATCGTGCCGCTGCCGTCCGGCGCCGGATCGCCTTCGACGATCATGCGCAGATCGGCGGCCTCCGGCTCGGCGCAGTCACGCCCCCAGTTGGCATCACGCAAGTGATGGTCGTTCTCGTTGGCGCCACAGACGAAATCGCTGAGCGCCAGCGCGGCATGGTCGGCAATGACTGGAATCGGACAGTTCACCGGCCCGAGATAACCGACTTCGCAGCCGAAGGCCTGTTCCACGTCGCGAACCGCCGCCAGTTCGAACGGACTGGCGATCTTCGGGTGATTGGCCGCCTTGATTTCGTTGAGTTGGTGGTCGCCGCGCAGGGCAATGCCGATGAGGCCACCGTCGGCCGCCTTGGCGACCAGCAGCTTGACCTTGGCATCGAGCCCGAGCTTGAGATACTCGGCCACCTGAGCGCAGGTCTTCTGTCCCGGCGTGCTGAGCTTGGCCAGCGGCTTGAGCACCGGCGGGCGCGGGACCGACACGGGCAGGGTTTCGGCCGCCTCGACGTTGGCGGCGTAGCTGCCTTCGCTGGACACCGCGAGCAGATCCTCGCCGGCGCCGGCGAGGATGTGGAACTCCTCGGAACGGCTACCGCCGATGTTGCCGGAATCGGCTTTGACGATGCGGAAGTCGGCGCCGATCCGCGTGAAGATCCGCGCATAGGCGGTGCGCATGTTGTCGTACTCGGCGGCGAGCCCTTCGGCATCCAGATGAAACGAATAGGCGTCCTTCATCAGGAACTCGCGGGCGCGCATGATGCCGAAGCGCGGACGCCGCTCGTCGCGGAACTTGGTCTGGATCTGGTAGTAGTTGAGTGGCAACTGCTTGTAGCTCTTCACGTCCTGGCGCAGGTGATGGCAGATCACTTCCTCGTGCGTGGGGCCATAGCAGAAATCGTTGTCGTGACGGTCCTTGATGCGCAGCATCTCGTCGCCCATGAGCTGCCAGCGACCGGACTCGCGCCACAGCTCGGCCGGATGCACCGACGGCATCAGCACTTCCAGTGCGCCGGCACGATTCATTTCCTCGCGCACGATCGCTTCGACCTTCTTCAGGGTGCGCAGGCCCACCGGCATCCAGCTGTAGAGGCCGCTGCCCAGCTTGCGAATGAAGCCGGCGCGCAGCATCAGCTGATGACTGACGATCTCGGCGTCGGCCGGCGTTTCCTTGGTCGTGGAAATCGGGAATCGGGACAGGCGCATGCGGGAGGGTCGGAGCTGGAGTTGGGACGCGCGATTCTACCGGTCCGAAGCCGGGCATGGACACCGCCGAACCCGCGAAGCGTGGCAGACTGACTGCGCGATGGCCCGGCCATTGCGTGAGGGGAACGTCTATCCAGTCCGCGGCCCGGTCCGAGCTGATCGCACGGGTGCCGGACCTTGCCCATAACAATTGGAGAACACCGCGGTGGACGCAGTCATCGACGCCATCAACGGCATCATCTGGAGCCGTGCCCTGATCGTGCTGTGCCTGGGGGCCGGCCTGTACTTCTCGATACGTACACGCTTCATGCAGGTCCGCTCGGTCGGCGAAATGCTGCGCCTGCTGTTTCGCGGGGAGAAATCGGCGGCCGGCGTGACGCCGTTCCAGGCGCTGGCGATGTCGCTGTCCGGCCGTGTCGGCACCGGCAACATTGCCGGCGTCGCCACCGCGATCGCCTTCGGCGGACCCGGCGCGGTGTTCTGGATGTGGACGGTGGCTTTCCTCGGCGCCTCCACCGCCTATGTCGAATCGGCGCTGGCGCAGATCTACAAGGAAAAGGACGATCAGGGTCTGTATCGCGGTGGCCCGGCCTATTTCATCGAAAAGGGCATGGGCCAGAAGTGGTACGCATGGATCTTTGCCATCGCCACCATCGTCGCCACCGGCCTGCTGCTGCCCGGGGTTCAGGCCAACAGCATTGCGCAGGGTCTGGAAACGGCCTGGGGCATCGCGCCGAGTGTGACCGCCGCGGGCGTGGTGGTGGCGCTGGGCTTCATCATCTTCGGCGGCGTCAAGCGCATCGCGCACTTCGCCGAGATCGTGGTGCCGTTCATGGCGCTGGCCTATATCCTGGTGGCGCTGACGATCCTGTTTCTGAACATCGGCCAGCTACCCGCCGTGGTCGCGCTGATCTTCCGCAGCGCCTTCGGCGCCGAAGCCGCGTTCGGCGCAGTGCTGGGCCTGGCCGTCGAATGGGGCGTGAAACGCGGCATCTACTCGAACGAGGCCGGACAGGGCACCGGGCCGCACGCGGCGGCCGCCGCCGAAGTCTCGCACCCGGCCAAACAGGGTTACGTGCAGGCGTTCTCGATCTATGTGGATACCTTGCTGGTGTGCTCGGCCACGGCTTTCATGATCCTGTCCACCGGCATGTACAACGTGATCCGGCCGGCCGGCGGCATGATCCGCGAAGCGCTGCCCGGCGTTGACCCCGGCCCCGGTTTCGCACAGAACGCGGTGGAATCGATGTTGCCGGGCTACGGCGCCGGCTTTGTCGCGGTGGCGCTGCTGTTCTTCGCCTTCACCACCATCGTGGCCTACTACTACATGGCCGAAACCAACATCGCCTACATCAACCGCAAGGTGCACCGCCCGTGGATGACGCTGGTGCTGCGCATCGGCATTCTGGCGGTGGTGAGCTACGGGGCCGTCAACAGCGCCGGCTCGGCCTGGGCCCTGGGCGACATCGGTGTGGGGCTGATGGCCTGGCTCAACATCATCGCCATTCTGATCCTGCAGCGGCCGGCACTGGCGGCGCTACGCGACTATGAAAGCCAGAAGAAAGCGGGCGTGGAACCGGTCTTCGACCCCGAGTCGCTCGGCATCCGCAACGCCGGATTCTGGGAGCAGCGCCTGCAAAAGCCCGATCCGGACTGAAACAATCACCTACTGCGGCAGCTTGAGTTCACACTCGTCGAGACGTCCGCCGTAGGCACGCCAGCACCGCAGTTGCAGTACACCGCGGATATCCAGGGCGGCGATCAACCGCAATCCGTCGCCGAAGCCTTGCACCTCGATGTCGGACGAGCTGGCAATGCCCTGCGGGCAGGAATGAAAGCTCGCCCACAGCGTCTGGCCGTGCGCCCGCAGCGCGCTGTGCTGCTGACGAACCTGCTCGGGGTCGACCGCCACGGATGCGATCGGGTCACTCGCGATGTTGTCCAGCGACCACAAGGCGGACGGCCCCCGCCCGTCGGCGCCGACAAGTCCACAGACGCGCGCCGCCGGCGATTGCTGCGCGTAGGCCAGCAGACGCAGCACGAGTTCGCGCGGCAGGTATTCGGTTCGGTCGGTCGGGGTGTCAGTCATCGTGAAGTCCGCAAACGGGGCAGCCGGGATCGCGCGGCACGCGCCAGCGCTTCCAGTCCATGTTGAGCGCATCCCAGAGATGCAGGGTGCCGGCCTCGTCTCCGAGGCCCAGCAGCAATTTGATCGCGGCCAGCGCCTGCAGATTGCCGACACTACCGACGACCGGCCCGAGGATGCCGGCTTCCTCGCAGCGTTCGGCCGCCTCGCCGGCATCCGGGAACAGACAGGCATAGCAGGGGCTGTCCGCGCGGCGCGCATCGAACACCGCGAGCTGGCCTTCGAAGCGGATCGCGGCACCGGACACCAGCGGCTTGCGGGCACGCACGCAGGCGCCGTTGATTGCGAACCTCGTCGGGAAGTTGTCGGTGCAATCCAGCACCAGATCCACGCCGCGCAGCATCGTCGCCAGTCGATCCTCGTCGAGCCGGCCTTCGTGGATTTCGATCTCGACCTCGCGGTTGAACCCGGCCAGGCGCTCGGCGGCGGCCTCGGTCTTGGCTCGGCCGACATCACCCTGGCTGTACAGAATCTGCCTTTGCAGGTTCGACCGGTCCACGCGATCACGGTCGGCCAACACCAGTCGCCCGATGCCGGCGCCGGCCAGATAGAGACTGGCGGCGCACCCCAGCCCCCCCAAGCCGATCACCAGTACGCTGGAATCGCGCAATAACTGCTGGCCGTTGACGCCGACTTCGCGCAGCACCACCTGACGGCTGTAGCGGGACAGATCACTCATGCGCGGATACCTCCGCTGGCGCGTTCGAGCCCGGCAAGGTCGCGGCGGGTTTCGATGGCGGTGAATCCGGCGGCTTCGAACAACGCGCGCACGGCGGCGCCCTGATCGGCGCCATGCTCGACCAGCAGTCGGCCGCCCGCCTTCAGATGCCCGGGCGCGCCGGCGATGATCGCGCGCAGCGCCGACAGGCCATCGCCTTCCGGCGTCAGCGCTTCACGCGGT
Source organism: Gammaproteobacteria bacterium (assembly GCA_022599775.1). Lineage (GTDB taxonomy): Bacteria > Pseudomonadota > Gammaproteobacteria > Nevskiales > Nevskiaceae > Banduia. Next base: position 7,185 of record JAHZLQ010000019.1, on the reverse strand, counting down.
TCCGCGCGCAGCGCGTCGAGATGCCGGTCATCGCCGGCGACATACGGTGGATTCGACACGACCAGCTCGAAGCGTCGGCCGGCGCAGGCCGCATACCAGTCACCGCGCTGGAATTCGACCGAGAGGTTCAGCCGGCTCGCATTGGCCTGGGCCACGACCAGCGCGCTCGCGCTGCGGTCGGTCGCCAGGATCTGTGCATCGCCGCGTTCACTGGCCAGGGATAGCGCGATGGCGCCGCTGCCGGTGCCGAGATCGACCAGCGCCGGCCGCGCCACGCCGTGCACACACTGCAATGCCCATTCGACCAGCAGTTCGGTCTCGGGCCGCGGCACCAGGACCGCCGGCGTCACCTCCAGGTCCAGCGTCCAGAATCCTTTGCTGCCGCGCAGATAGGCCACCGGCTCACCCTGACAGCGCCGCGCGACCAGAGCCTCGAACGCTTGCGCCGAGCCTGCGCTCAATGCATCGGCGCCGCGAATCAGAAGCTGCCCGCGACGCAGCTTCAATATCTGCGCCAACAGCAGTTCGGCGTCCAGCCCCGGCGAATCGGAGACCGCCGCGATACGCTGGCTCGCGCCCGTGAGTGCGTCGGCGACCGTCGTCACGCGATGGCTGACTGCGGACGCCGTCACGGCGCCTCGGGACAGTTGAAGTGGCAGCTGCGGACCGTCTCGATGTCACCACCGCAGTCCACGTAACAGCCGCGAAACTCGCTTTCGCAGCGGGCATCGTTGACGCCGGGATTCATGCACGGCCGGCGATAGCAGGACTTGGCATCTTCCGGCTTGGAGCGTGCGAGGCAACGCTCGTAGTCGCGTTCGGCTTCGAGTTCGCAGCGCGATTCCTGCAAGTCGGCACGCGACTCGGCGGCCTGTACGCAGTAGTTCTTGGCCGAACGGCACATCGAAACGCAGGCGCGGCCCTGATTGTCTTCCGGCGGAAAGAAATTGTAGTCGGTGCTGTAGATCGGCCCGCAGGCCACCAGCACGGTCGAGGCCAGCAGCCGCAGGAACAGGCCGCGCACGGTGGTCATGGCGCCTCCGCGGCTTCGGCCAGCAGTCCGGCCTGGTGTTCAGCCTGCAAGGGCTGGATCACCTCGTCGAGCGAGCCCTGAATCACGCGTTCGAGCTGGTACAGCGTGAGATTGATGCGGTGGTCGGTAATCCGGCCCTGCGGAAAATTGTAGGTGCGAATGCGCTCGGAACGGTCGCCGCTGCCGACAAGCTTCTTGCGCGTGGCCGCCGTTTCCCGCTCGCGCTGGCTGCGCTCCAGATCATTGAGCCGCGCCTGCAGCAGCGACATCGCGCGCGCGCGATTCTTGTGCTGGCTGCGTTCCTCCTGGCATTCCACCACCAGCCCGGACGGAAGATGGGTGATGCGGATCGCCGATTCGGTCTTGTTGACATGCTGGCCGCCGGCGCCGGACGAGCGGTAGGTGTCGACCTTGAGATCGGCCGGGTTGATGTCGATCTGCTCGGCATCCTCGACTTCGGGCATGACCGCAACGGTGGCGGCCGAAGTGTGGATGCGGCCCTGCGATTCGGTTTCGGGCACACGCTGCACACGATGACCGCCCGATTCGAACTTGAGCACGGAGTAAGCACCTTCGCCGGCCACCCGCGCGATGACTTCCTTGTAGCCGCCGTGCTCGCCGGCACTGTCGGACAGCAGCTCCACCTGCCAGCCGCGTGTCTCGGCGTAGCGCGTGTACATGCGCAACAGATCGCCGGCAAAGATCGCGGCCTCGTCGCCGCCGGTGCCGGCCCGAATTTCGAGGTAGACATTGGCGTGGTCCAGCGGATCGCGCGGCACCAGAAAACCCATCAGCTCGCGTTCCAGGGCATCGCGCCGCTCGGTCGCCGCAGGCCATTCCGCGTTGGCGAGTTCGCGCATCTCGGCGTCGCTGTCGTCACGCATCTGCGTGAGACTGGCGAGCTCCTCGCCAGCCGCGCGCCAACGGCCGAAGGTGTCGGTCAGCGACTCCAACTGCGCGTATTCCTGCGACAGGCGCCGGAAGCGGGTCTGATCACCGATCACGTCGGGGTCGGACAGTTCGCGGCCGACCTCGTCACGGCGTTCGACCAATCGTTCGAGTTTGGCAAGCAGGCTGGGCTTCATCGGAATCGGGGATCAGGGAGACTAGGGACAACACACAGCGGGCACGACACGGTTGATCCCCGCTAAGGCTCTCCGACGACGATGCTGGTCGCGTTCCTGCGAACCACACGCATCACTCGCCTCCCAAATCGAACAGCTTCTCGGCCGTGGACATCAACATCGCCTGCTCCACCGCATCGGCCTTACGCATCTGCGCGGATGGCGCGTGCAGCAGCTTGTTCGACAAGGTATCGGCAACGAAAGCCATCACCGCCTCGGGATCTTCGCCATTGGCGAGCCGCTTGCGCGCCCGCTCCAGCACTTCATCACGCTGCAGCCGCGCCTTGGCGCGAATCCGGCGAATGGTGTCGCCGACATCACGACTTTCGAGCCAGCGGTTGAACTCCAGCGCGTACTGCTGGACCAGCGCCTCGCCCTGCTTGGCGGCCTGCTCGCGGAACTTGAGGTTCTCGGAAATCACGGTCCGCAGGTCATCGACCGTGTACAGATAGACATCCTCCAACGAACCGACACGCGGATCGATATCGCGCGGCACCGCCAGGTCGATCATGAACTGCGGCTTGTGCCGGCGGATCGAGACCGCGCGCTTGACCACGGCGATGTCGAGCACCGGGTCGCGGCTGCCAGTGCTCGCGATCACCAGATCGGCGCTGGCCACATAGGCCGGAAGGTCCGACAGCGGCACGGCGTAGCCGTGCAGCTCGCGCGCCAGCTTCTCGGCGCGGTCAAGGCTGCGATTGGCGACGATGATGCGCCCCACGCCCTGCCCGACCAGGTGCCGCGCGATCAACTGCACCATCTCCCCGGCACCGATCAGCAGCGCCGTCTGTGCCGAAAGGTCCGAAAAAATGCGTTTCGCCATCGTCACCGCGGCGTAGGCCACCGACACCGGATGCGCGCCGATGTCCGTCTGGTTGCGCACCAGCTTGGCGACGGCGAACGAATGCTGGAACAGCCGCGACAGCACCGGCCCCACCGATTTTTCGGATTGCGCCACCGCGTAGGACTGCTTCATCTGCCCGAGTATCTGCGGCTCGCCGACGATCATCGAATCCAGCCCCGCGGCCACGCGCAGCTTGTGGATCACGCTTTCGAGATCGCGATGGGTAAATGAATAGCGGCGGATCAGCTCGGCCTCGGCGTTACGCTCGCGCCCCCACCAGGCGATCAGGTCGCCCTCGACCGAGGGATCGGCGACCGTCACCACTTCGGTGCGGTTGCAGGTGGAGACGATGGCCGCCTCGGAGACACCCGGCAGCCGCCGCAGACGCGCCAGCGCGTCGGGCAAATCCGCATCGGTAAAGGCCAGCCGCTCGCGCACGTCCAGCGGTGCGGCGTGGTGGCTGAGCCCCAGTGTCATCAGGGCCATCGGGCTACCCGGTAAGCAATCCTGCCTAGTGTAGCGCTTTGCGCCGGAGAAACGTCGGCCGGCGCTGGCGTTGCGGGGGCCCGATCGACGGTCCCAAGGGCGAGATGCGGTATATTGAAACCTTGAATTTCCGCCCTCCTCGTCCTACTCGGTGCCACTTTTGAGACGAACTCTTTCGCTAGCCTCCCTGGCCTTCGCCGCCACCTGCGGCGGCTGCGCTCACCTGTCGGTCGACGAGCCACCCGCAACCGAGGCCATGACGCCGCCTTCGGCGATCGAAATCGCCCAGGTCAAGCCCCGCATCGATACCCCGTCAACGCGTCTGCTGTACCACATGATGGCCGGCGAACTGGCGGAAGGTCGCGGCATGCCGGGCGTGGCCGCACGCGAATTCAGGCAGGTGCTCGCGGCACGGCCCGACGCTCAGCTGGCCGCACGCACCACGGCACTGTCGCTGGCGGCCAATGATATGGATCTGGCGGTCGAATCCGCCGAGACTTGGCAGTCGATCGATCCCGATGAACTCAGCGCCAACGAAGTTCTTGCCCGGCTCTATCTGCGCCAGGACCGGATCGACGACGTGCTGCGCCAGTCGCGACCGCTGATCGAAGCACATCCCGGCGGGCGCGGTGAAGGTTTCCGTGCGCTGGCGCTGCTGCTCAGCCAGGAGCCGAAAAATGCCGGCTCGGCTCTGAAAGTGCTGCAGACGCTCGCCGACGAGAACGAGAACGATCCGGCCGCCTATTACGCGGTCGGCCTGATCGCGGTGCGTTACGACGAACTCGGGCTCGCCGAACAGTCCGCACGCCGCGCCCTGGAAATCGACCCCGCTCACAAGGAGGCGATCCTGCTGCTGGCCGGCGTACAGGTCCGCCAGGGCGAAACCGAACAGGCCGACAAGACACTCAACCAAGCGCTGCGAGACAACCCCAACGCCGCCGAACTGCGTGTCGGCTACGCCAAGCTGCTGCTCGAAACCGACCAGATCGGACGCGCCCGCGAGCAGCTCGAACTGGCCTTGCAAAGTGAACGGAACAACGCGGATGCGCTCTACGCGCTGTCGCTGATCGAACTGGACCAGCGCAATATCGATGCTGCTCGCGGCCATTTGCAGCACCTGATCAATAGCGGTCAGCGCCGCGACGAGGCCGCCTACTACCTCGGCCGTATCGCCGAAGTCGACAAGCAGCCGCAGAAGGCGCTGGAGTGGTACAGCAAGGTCGAAGGTGGCCCGCAGGGTCTGGACGCGGTGATGCGCATCGCCGCCGTCGAGGCCCAGATCGGACAGATCGACGAGGCCCGCTCGCAGCTCGAACGCCTGCGCCGCGCCTATCCGCAGCTCAGCACCCGCCTGTACTCGGCCGAAGGTGAAATCCTCTACACCTCCGAGGAATACCCGGCCGCGCTGGAGATGTACGAGCAGGCGCTGGACGAGCATCCGGACGATGCCGACCTGCTCTATGGCCGCTCGCTGGTCTACGAACAGCTCGGCAATATCGGAGCGGCCGAGGCCGATCTGCGCCGGATCGTCTCGCTGGACCCCGAAGATGCGCGCGCGCTCAATGCACTCGGTTACATGCTGACCACGCACACGCAGCGTTTTCAGGAAGCGCTGGGCCTGATCAAACGCGCTGCCGAATTGACACCCAACGATGCCGCCGTGATCGACAGCCTCGGCTGGGTGCACTACCGGCTGGGCGACCTGCAGCAGGCGCACGACTACCTGCAACGCGCCTTCGACCACATGCGCGATCCGGAAATCGCCGCGCACCTGGGCGAGGTGCTGTGGCAGATGGGACGCCAGTCCGAGGCCCGCCAAGTCTGGGAAACGGCGCTGCGCGACGACCCTGACCATCCGGTGCTGCGCGAAACGGTCGGGCGTCTCGCCCGCTGATCCGCATGCGCCACGCGGCCCGCTGGATCGAGGCCCTGGCTCTCGGCGTCGCACTGCTGATCAGTGGCTGCGCAACGCTGGGCGGGCCTGCGCAAAGCGAGGCGCCGGCCGACTGGCCGGCGCGCCAGCAGGCGCTCGGGGCGATCGCCAGCTTCGGACTCGAAGGCCGCGTCTCGGCGCGCGGCCCGGTGTCCGGAAGCGCGAACCTGCTATGGAACCAGGGCGGCGGCGACTACAGCCTGCGGCTGTCCGGCCCGTTCGGCGCTGGCGCCGTCTTGATCGAAGGCACGCCGCAGCAGGCCACGATCCGGAACAAGGACCAGACCCTGGTCACCCGCGATCCCGAAGCCACGCTGCGTAGTCAGCTCGGCTGGACACTGCCGGTCGACAAGCTGCGCTGGTGGATTCTCGGCCTGCCGGCGCCGAATGCACCTGCGCAGACTCAATTCGATGCGCAGGCGCGCCTGCGCAATCTGACTCAGGCCGGCTGGACCGTGAACTACGAGGAATACCGCGACGCACCGGCGCTGGCGCCGGTTTTCGACCTGCCGCGGCGCCTCAGCCTGACTCAGGGCGAACTCACGGTGCGCGTGCTCGTGGATCAATGGGAGCCCGGCACTTGAGTTCGCGCCTGGGATTCAGTGCCTGGCCGGCACCGGCCAAGCTCAATCTGTTTCTGCACATCACCGGCCGCCGCGCCGACGGGTACCACCTCCTGCAGACCGTGTTCCAGCTACTGGACTGGGGCGACACGGTGCATCTGGCGGCCCGGTCTGACGGGCGCATCCAACGCCTTCGCGAGCTTGCCGGCGTCTCTGAATCGGCGGACCTGAGTATTCGCGCGGCACTGGCGTTGCGCGAATACAGTGGCTGTGCACTCGGCGCCGATATCGACATCGACAAGCGGATTCCGGCCGGCGCCGGCCTCGGCGGCGGTTCCAGCGACGCGGCGAGCACCCTGGTGGGGCTGAACCATCTGTGGGGCCTAGGACTGTCCGTCGGCCAACTCGCCGACATCGGCCTGAAGCTGGGCGCCGACGTGCCGGTGTTCGTTCGCGGCCAGTGCGCATGGGCCGAGGGCATCGGCGAGAAACTCCAGGCGATCGAACTGCCGGACCGCTGGTTTCTGGTGATCTCCCCGCCCTGCCAAGTCAGCACCGCGACGATCTTCGGCGATCCCGAACTACGACGAGATCACCCGCCCGTATCGATCGATGACTTTCTGTCCGGGCGCTGCGGCAATGATTGCGAAGCCGTGACGCGTCGAGGTTTTCCCGCCGTCGACGCAGCCTTCGAGCACTGCCGGGCGCTCGGCCTCCGGGCACAACTCTCGGGCACCGGCTCCAGTCTGTTCGTGACGTTCAAGTCTCAGGCGTGTGCACAGGCGGCGCAGGCGCAGATTCAAGGCTCACTGCCTGCCGTACTGGCGCGCGGTCTCCAGCGCTCGCCGCTGCTGCACGCCCTGCGAACCGCTGCGAAGTGATTTCGGACGGCCGACAAATGTAGGCTGTGCGCCGCTGACCGCCTAACGGCCATGCCGCAAGCGGCACCCGGCTGAATGAATCGCCTGCGGCATGGCCGTTCCCCTCACCTACCACTCGCATTCGCGAACGGCCTTCTCTCCCGCCAGCGGACGAGGCTCGGTCGGCATCACGCCGCGCGTGATTCACGTTAACGGCCATGCCGGCGGAGGCACCCCGGAAAATGAATCCTGGGCCAGGCAGGCCGCCCTCTCCCCACCACCCGCTCCGCGGGCGGTCCTCCCCTCTCCCACGTCGTGGGCGAGGGGCAGCGGACTCGCTGC
>JAHZLQ010000018.1 GCA_022599775.1 Gammaproteobacteria bacterium | reverse complement strand
AAGACTCGGTACCGGCCGGTGGCTAGCCTTTGCCGGGTCGGGACTTCCACCCGACTGGATCCCTCAAGGAGATTTCCGCTTCAGATTCTCTCCCTCAGCTTCCCTCTCCTCCAGGCTTTGCCTGGCGCAATGTCCCCTTTTTCCTTTTCCCGTACTCCATGGCAACGATGACGTCCGGCAGGCCGGTGGCGCGCTGAGTGGTGAGCCTGAGATTGTCAAAGGCGTCGTATTCGTATAATCGTGGTCTGCCCCCCATTGTCCCCCATTCGGTAATTCTCCGGCAAAACGCGCCTCAAATAATGCCAGCGCCTTTTCGAACATGACCTTCGTAATAGTGGCGCTTTAACACCACCTTAACTTGGCCCTCTTCAAACACGACACCCTCTTCCTTGTATATCCTAAAATCAAATGAAACCCTGTAATCGTGGTATGGGATGTTAAGCGACGCACCTTCAAACCCCATGGCACGTTTTAGTTTAGATGCATGATGCTTTAAGTTTTGAGATGCGCGATACGTATCCATGCTCACACCCTTTCTGAAGACAATCTCACCAGTTTCTAGCGACCTAATTTCGATATTCGAAATTTCTCCCTTTAATACAGCCTTACCATCAGCTGAGTACTGCACATTGAAACGATATGGAGTCCCAAATATTTCTATATTCTCGCCTCTCTCTTGTGAAAGCTTAGAATCGGACTCCAGCCCAACAGAAAATTTGCCCAAGCCTGTAATGTGAACTGACCGTTCATAATCGTAATATTTGTTCTTCGCCGCAAACACGCAGGATATCGTTCCTATTAAAACCAGAAACAAGAACATCGATACATTTACTCTAACCCAAGTCATTGTCCGTACGCTCCCGCCGTCGAGAATGCGCTCCGACTTGGCACTTGAGCAAATCTTCCGACTCTACCAAATAATGTTGTTGGATCAGACGGGCTATTCCCAAATAGGAGATAAAGGAAAAAGGGGACAGATTTATCTTCTGTTCCGAATAATAAATCTGTCCCCTTTTTCCGCCCTATGACTATTTTTGCGGCAGCAAAAATGGGCAGCGGGTCAAACGTCCCTTGCAACGATTTGTTATATGCGACCTTATGATGCGGCAAAGTTACTTACTGTTAAGAGCCAATTATGAATGTCGGCATAGCCACCGTTCTGCTGCAGCCTTTGAACCGTCATATGTTCAACTGCGATCGTGTTCAGAGATTTTTTCTTGCCACTAGCGAGCTCTTTTTGTTTTTCCTCAGTCAGTTCATTCCAATTATTCGCGTTCAACTCATTGAACTTCTTGGCGACCTCGAGCGGAACATCTGTGTCGTCCGAAATGACGCCAATCGCAACTGCAGGAGTCCCCTGGGTCGCATACGCTTCTTCTATCGCATCAGGATGAAGATAGCTTTCTAACTCAAGCTTGCCCGTATTGAACGCCACTTTCGACGGACTTGGGTCATTGTTGATCGCATACACCGCGTCTCGGTAGGAGGCAACATCATTGTCGTAGACATGCACCTCTGGCTTTCCAAGTCCGTCAAGATGCTTCTGCTCTAGATAGTGCTTTAGGGCAGAACCTCCCGTGATCACATAGCCGACGGAATCAGTATCGTTTAGATTCAGAATTGCTTTGTCATGATCCGCCAAAATTGCGCTATATCGTTTCAGGGCATTGACGTCATGGTTGCCCTCAACGAAGAAGAGCACTCTGACTCTGTCTGTAGGGTTGGGCAAAATGCCCAAAGCAGCAATAATCTTGTCGATTACTTCAGGGTTTTCCTCACCATCTTTGGCGCCTAGTTCAATTGCCAGCCCAGCTTCGCCATCTGCGGAGATGTATCTCAGCGATTCTGTTGGAATTTCTCGTGCCAAGTTTGAACTATGCGTCGTAAATATAACTTGAACATTTTCTGCATTCGCAAGCTCCGCCAGCGAATCTATGATCATTCTTTGATGGTTTGGGTGTTGGGATGTTTCCGGCTCTTCAATCGCATAGATTATTGCTGGCGCACCGGTTTCAGCTTTTCTCTTTTCAGCCTGTGCTTGAAAGAAACTCAAGATAACTAACCGCCTAATGCCGCTCCCTCGCTTATTCAGCGGAATTCCCACGTCATTCACCAAGGTAAGATCGAAGATCTTGCTGTAGCTCGGTGTTTTTCCGAACTCAGAACGAAGCCTTTCAGCGATCGATTCATCAAAGTTTTTTAACTTCTCAATTGTTCGATCTGCCACTTCAGTTGAAAACTCCCTGACCTTCTCCTCAACTTGGTCTAGCAATCCTCGAATTTCTCCAAGGGCGAGCGCTTCGTCAATCGCTGTTTGTAGAGGACTCTTGACGTCTCCATCTTTATCGTCGAAAGACTTGTCGGATTTGAATAAGGAATATATTGGAAGGAGTTTTTTAAGGGCCTTCCAAACCGTTTTTAGGTTGTCTTCGTTGTCTACGTTTCCATCGACCTTCAGGAGGGTTTCGACACGATCGCCACCGATATGATCTCTAATGGCTTTTCTGATCGGGGGATTTTGCCGTTTGTTGACACCATTCAAATCTACTGCAAGTTCTTCAGCAAGATTTTTTAACGGTGTGTTTTTCAAGCTCAACAAATTCCTTAAGCGTGCATCACAAGGTTGATTGCAATTGAGAAAGATTGCGGAGGTTTTTTTCGCTCCGAACGTATAAGTCCGGCGAATCTCTAACTCGCCTTGCGAGTTGAATAAACCTTCATCACAAGGGGATGTTGGAACCGTGGTGTCAAGTACGACCTCTTCAGACATGCCGGTGAAAAAACATGTAAGTTCAACTGTGTTCCCATCGGCCGTATTTGATAAGTCCCCGGCCTCAATTGACTCATTAAAGAACGCATCAAGTGCATCCATTAGCGCTGATTTTCCAACGTCATTACGGCCGATAATGGCAGTCAGGTTATCAATTTCGAGAGTCGTCTCTTCGCGATAGCACCTGAAGTTCTTAAGAGTTAGTCGAACAAGTTGCATTGGGAGCTAACCAAGTTGGAATTGTGAGATGAGCATATAACGCTTATTAGACATCCCATATACCATCTATACGTATATAGAAATATTTGCATGTAGATGGCTCGGGGTCGGCGTGTATATACATATAGATGCTATATGGTTTCCGTGACACGAGATTCCAGACCCAGGTCGAGGATGGCCTCGTAGGAAAGCGGCCAGACTTTCTTGTTGGGATCCCATCGGCCTCCGGCTGCGCGGGCGCGTAGGTCGGTTTCATTCCAGGGGATGCGTACGGGTAGTGCCTTGTCGACGGCGTGACTGGGGGGCGGGTCCCAGGGCAGTTGCTCTTCGATCAGTTCGACGGTCTTGTACCTACGGCGGCGCACGTCGTCATACACATATCGGACGGCGAGCAATCGATCGCCGTATTTTCGGGCGGCCTTCTTGGTCCCGGCTTGGCCTGGGCGGAGCACGAGTCGGGTTCTCATTCGCGGGGCGCGCGTGCGGCACACGGGGTGCGCCGGCATGATGCCGGTGGCGGTGGCTGCGGGTACGTTTGATGGTGAAGTTGGAGCACCGCTCCCCCCGAAGCTATGTGTGTCCTTCAGCGAGACTACGCTCCGGTGTGGCTTGAAACCATCACCTGATTGGGTGATGGGGCATTTGAGCGCTGCGGTTTCAGACCAGAGCTTGAAGCTGTACTGCGCTGATCCGTATGTGCTCCGAACTGTCGCGCCCGTCGACTGTCTCGACATGCATCGAGAATTCGAGTGCCGGATGATCAGGCGTCAGCAGCGCGGGCGCCAGATGGCGCAGTGCGCGGTCCAGACTGAACAAGCTGCTCGATTCGACGCGTGCAATACCGTTCGCTCCGGCCCCATGCGCTGGGTGCGCTTCATGTGCAAGCATGAAGAACGCGGCGACACCGAGGTATCGCAGGTCGTCGTCGCGGCGTGCCGCGCGCAAATCCTTGCAGTTGACCCCCAGCAGCACGACGCTGCGCGTGTCGACCGGCACATCCAGCGTGATCCGTGCGAAGTAGCGCGGCTCGGGGTGGGTGTCGAAACCGCGTCGCAGCGCCTGCAGCAGCGACGACTCCAGCGGCACACGCACGGCTGCGGCGGCGCCGGCCTTGTCCGCGCTGGCGGACGACACGGTCGGGTTCGTGACAAGGGGCGTGAGAATCTTCGCGCGCTCGTCACGACCACAGGAAATCGCAGCACTTCGCTCGGGTTCCGACGGCTCATAGGCGTACCCAAGCGCGCGCGTATCGAGCAGCGATGCGACGCGCGGACGCACCCACTCCTGCGCCTCGGCCGACCAGAACGCGGCCAGGGGCAGCTCCGTCCAGGTGCTGTCGCAAGGATTCAGCTGTGGGTGGCGCGCGCTCCAAAGGTCCCACAACCGGTCCAAATTGGCATGCAGCAACCAGAACATCGGGTCCTTCGGCGCATAGGGGCCAATCATGGCGCCACCGATTCTGTCGTGGATCAGACGGTGGTCACCTTCGAGCACGGAACCGATCGCCGCCGTGCGCTGATCCAGCGGGGTCGGCCGGCCGCCGACGAACGCCAGTTGCGTATCCAGCGCCGGGTAGTCGCGCATCAACTGCCGGCGGTCGACGCTGAGCTCAGCGCCTGCGTGCGGACTACGGTTGGCGTACGACAGCGCGCCGCTGGATACGGCGTCGGGCAAAGCAATCCGCGCCGCATCGCGCTGCCAGTTCCAGTACGGAAGCGCGAATGTCGGCCGGCCGGAAAGCTTCGCGCACAATTGCTCGAAGTACTTCAGGAAGGCGCGATGCCACGGCAGGAAATACCAGTTGCCGTGCGCGCAGTGCCGGGCATGGATCGTGGCCTGGCCGACCAGGCCACGAGGGTCCTGCTCGTCCTCGATCGCGAGCAGGCATTCGAAGGCTCGACGAAAGGCGCACAGGTCCGGATCGTCGTCGGCCATGGTTTCGATGTCGCGCCGCATGCGCATCGGTGTGCGCATCGGCGCCGCAAGCGCGATGCAGCCTGCGGAGAGCCCTCCGGCGGTGACGGCCAGTGCCGACTTGAGGACGCGGCGGCGCTGCAGACTGAATCGCGGCGCGATCGCGCGGGATCGGGCCATGCGCGACGCTACTCGAGTTCGTCGGCGAGATCGATCAGCGCCTGCCCGTGCGCGCGGAGAGCGTCCAGCGCACCGGGGCCGCTGACCTGCGCGAGCACCTTGTCCTTGAGGAGTACGAAGACCGGATCGGTGGCACGCCACTCGTTCGCGGACGGGTTGGGGAATGCCGCCGCATAGGTCGGCACGCAGCCGCCGACGACAGCACTCACCTCCACGGTCCATTCCGGCAAACCCAGCACCGGCCCGGACAGTCGGCTGCGGATGCGGTTGCCCAGCATGAAAAACGCCCGCTTCTGCGTCGGCGAAAATCCCCCATGATTCTCGGCAAAGGCCTGCACGGCGCCCTCGTCCGACAGCTGCAGACCATCGAACGCGGTCCGTAGCGGGCTGTGCGGGATCGCGAGGCCGTCGAAGAAACTCTTGATCTGCATCAAAGTTGCCATGTGTTCACTCCTTGAGAATTGCTACAAACTGCGGCGCCGACCCTGCTGAGGCGGCGACGGCGGACGTGTTGAGATCAACTCGCTGGCACAGCGTGCCGGCCACAACGCAAACAGTCCGGATGAACGTCCGACGATTTTCTGACCCCTCGCCGTCGCGCCGACCGACTCAAGCCAGGGCCGCCAAGCGCCGGGCAAGCTCTTGCGACCGCCAATGCCCGGCCCCCAGAACCGCGTCGTAGATGTGCGCGGCTTTTCGCAGTTCCTCTCGCGCCGTCGAGCGATCACCGCGCGACAGCAGCACCATCCCCCGTTCGCGATGCAGGTCTGCGTTGTAGAGATGCATCGGCGGCAGATCGTCGAAGTTCAGCGCTTCGGCGCCATTGAGCCCGGCCCAGGCCTGGTCCATCCGGCCGCTCCGCCGCCACGCCTCGATCAACTGAAGACGAATGCCACGCGTCAGTGGATGCGCGGCCCCCAGCGCCTTGTCGGCCACGTCGACGGCCTGCTCCAGCGTGGCCGTGGCCCGCTCCAAGTCGCCCTGTTGCATTTGCGCGCGGCCGATCGCCTCGAATTCGACATAGCTCTGGTCGACCCCGCGCCCGGCCCAGCGCTGGACCACGGCCAGCACCGACTTCAGCTGGGGAATCGCCAGTTCGGGACGATGCTGTTCGAGCTGCAGGTAGGCCCGGTAAAGGTCCACGGTCAGCATGCTGGCGCCATCGTCCTTCATCCAGTCGCGAAAGATCGCCTGCGCTGCATCGAGTTCGACGGCGGCCTCGTGGTAGCGTCCGGTCAGGCTGAGCACCTGACCGAGCCGCGCACGCGCGGTCGCCGTATCGACCGGACTCAGTTCGCCGGACCGCAGCAGCTGCCGCAACAGGCGCTCGGCCTCGCCATAGCTCGTCAGGTCGAGCAGCACCGCGCTGTAGGATAGCTGCGTGCGCGTCAGCAAGGCGGGGTCGTGGCCGGCGGCGCGCGCCATCAGCGTCCCGGCCTGCCGCAGATCCTCACCGGCACGGACCCATTCGCCGTTGCGCGCACGTGCGCTGGCAAGGGCAAAACGCAGTGAGAGCACGCGTGGGTGTCCCCCTCCCAGTTCCAGCGTCGCGGCGTCGAGGATCGCCTGGTACCGCGGCAATTGATCGCCGAGCTGCCCGACCGGCCAGGCCAGGCCGACCAGGGTTTCGGTCAAGGCCACTGCCGACTCGCTGGTTTGTTTGCCGCTCGATTCGAGCAGGCTCAGCGCATGGTCGAGGTCGGCATAAGCCTGGCCGGGAAACTCCAGCGCCAATTGGGAACGGCCGAGTGCCTCGTAGATCTGCGCGGCGATGTCGGGCTGGCCGGGGAATCGTATGGGCACCTCGGCTGAGGCCGCATCCAGCAACTGCTTGACCGTCAGGTCCTTCACCGGCTGCTCGCCACGGCTGATCGTGGCCAGCATGCCCTGACTCAGAAAGTCGCTGACGGCCTGCGCGCGACGCGCCTCGGTCTCGGCCCGGTCCCGCGCGGTGCGCGCCTGAAAATACAGGTAGGTGCTCACCATCAGACCCAGGATCAGCACCGCGACCGCGACGCGGATACCAGCACGCCGGGCACGCATGCGCTCCATTGCACGTCGCTCGACCTCGGCCTGCTCACGAGCACGCTGTTCGCGGACGCTGGCGTCCCGACGCGTCTCGATCTGGCGCAGGCGATCCGCCAGCAGCGCGACATCGCTGAGCCTGTCGTCGGGATTCCCATCGGCCGCCAGACCGATGTCCTCGCGCAGCATTTCGTCGTCGACTTCGCGCTCCCAGCCCGGCGCCAGCGGCCGCCGCAGATTGCCGGTCACCAGTTGAAACAGCATCACACCGAGCGCATAGATGTCGGCTTGTACGGTGAACGGCTTGCCGGCGACGATTTCCGGCGCGTAGTAAAGCGGTGTACCACTGCTGGTGGTGGCCTCGTCGACCAGGGTGGTGAAGCCCATTCGGGTGATGTCCAGCGCCTCCAGCCGGGCCGGATCGAGCAACCGGCCGCTGCCGAAGTCACCCAGGCGGATACGGACCCCGCCCACGCCCTCAGGGACGATCAGCACGTTGGCGGGCTTGAGATCCTTGTGCAGCACACCCAGCGCATGCACCTGGGCGAGCGCCTCGGCAATCTGGATGATGATGTCGAGGCGCACGGCCAGCGGCACCGCCTGGACCCCGCCCTGAGCCTCCAGCCACTCCTGGAGACTGCCGCCCACACAGTATTCCGACTCGATGAACCAGGGCGGCTCATCGAAATTCCAGTCGATGACTTCGACGCTGCATCGGGCATCGCCGATGCTTTCCTTGAGCAGGCGGAAGATCGTGACCTCGCGCTTGAGGCCAGGCAGCGCGCGCGGGTCATTCGTGAACTTGTAGACACGCTGCGCCCGTGTCTTGGCGTGCTCGGCCAGCCAGGCATCGCCGGACCGGCCGAGGCGACGAAGCAGGCGCCAGTTACCGCGCAGCGGCACAGCCGCCCCGGCAACCAGATCGACCTTGGCCGCCGCGCTCGCGCCGGCTTCTTCGTTCAGCAGCGTGACCGGCGCATCGAAACGATAGCCGTAACCGTGAACGGTCTTGATCCACTCCTGGGTATCGTCGTTCAGCGACTGCCGAAGCTTGGCGACGCAACGCGTGAGGACCGATTCAGTGACGATACGCCCGGCCCAGAGCGCGTCGATCAAATCATCCTTGGTGATCAGCTCGGCCTGATGGCGCAGGAACAGCATCAACAGGTTGAATGGCTTGGGCTCCAGCGTCACGACCTGACCGCGGAAGCAGAGCTCGCGCCGCGTCTCGTCCAACTCGAATTCCCCGAATGCCCAGCGCGCGCGCCGAGCGCTCCCCCCTTCATCGCCCGAGAAAAACTCCGGCGGAGACTTCTTTCCCATACCCATACCCCCGAAGCCAAGAATCAGCGATCGACCCCGATGCCGTCAATTCGATGAGCTGCTGGCTCGCAAACGGGTGCTACCCCAACATTTCGGTCACTTTCGAGAACATCGAAAATGACCATGAGTAGCCTTCATGCCGAAGAGAAGGCAGTTCAGCCCCGATTTCAGCTGCGGGGCTGTTGAGCAAGCTCGTACCTCGGCGTCTTGGCGCGAAACAAAAGCAATACGCCTGGCTTATTCGACCTTCCCCAGCCCCGAGTCACCCCGCGGATCGCTCGCTGCCTCAAGCTCACCGGACTTCAAATCCCAGGTCACCACGTTCATGAAGCCCCAGGGACCACGCGGCTGCAGCGTATGCCCGCGCGCTTCCAAGGCCTTTTCGGTGGCTGCGTCGCCGAAGGCCCCCGGCTCCATGAACACCAGGTCCGGCATGTGCTGTTCGTGGTAACGCGGCTGCGCGGTGATCTCGGCGGCGCTCTTGCCGTCGATGAAGGCCAGCATGCCTTCGAACACCTGGGTGATGATGGTCGAACCGCCGGGTGAGCCGAGCACCGCGACGCGTTCCGGCCCCATGACGAAGCTCGGGCTCATCGAGGACAGCATGCGTTTGCCCGGCGCGACGGCGTTGGCATCACTGCCGATCAAGCCGTAGGCATTCGGTGCGCCGGCCACCAGCGCGAAATCGTCCATTTCATTGTTGAGCAGCACGCCGGTGCCTTCGGCGATGAAACCCGATCCAAACGCGAGGTTCACGGTGGAAGTACAGGCCACCATGTTGCCTTCCGCATCAATGATCGAGAAATGCGTGGTGTGCATGCCGGGATCGCGCCTCAGCACGGACGGCAGCATGTCCGAGGGCGTGGCCTTGTCGGCGCGGATCGAGGCGCGCAGACCGGCCGCATAGTCCGGCGACAGCAATTGCCGCAGCGGCATCTCCACGAAATCCGGATCGCCGAGGTATTCGTTGCGATCACGAAAAGCGCGGCGCATCGCTTCGATGATGTAGTGATAGCGCTGCGCCGCGTCGACGGTGTCCAGATCGTAGCCGCTGAGAATATTGAACATCTCGCCGATCGCCACACCGCCGGACGAGGGCGGCGGCGCCGAGACCACGCGCCAGTCGCCGTAGTTGACGACAACCGGTTCGCGTTCCTTAACCTGATAGTTCGCAAGATCCTCGGCGACCCAGTTACCGCCGGCGGCACGTACCGCTTTGACCAGTTGCTGTGCGATGGCACCTTTGTAGAACGAATCGGCACCATCGGCGGCAATACGCTCCAGCGTGCCTGCCAGCTCGGCTTGCTTGAAGGTCCAGCCAGCCTGCGGAACCTTGCCGCCCGGCAACAGAATGGCGGCGGACGCCGGATAACGGGCGATCACTTCGCTGCGCCGCTCGAGTTCGCGCAGAAAGCGCGCGTCCGGCCGATAACCGTCGCGCGCATGCGCGATGGCCGGCGCCAGCGAGGTCTTCAGCGGCAGCTTGCCGTAGTGCTCGGCCACCCAGGCGAGGCCGGCCGGTTCGCCCGGTATGCCGGACGAGGTCGGTCCGTTGATCGAGGCATCGCGATTCGGTTGGCCGTCCTCGTCCACATACATCGCCTCATTGACCGCCGCGGGCGCGGTTTCGCGCGCGTCGATCATCACCTCGTGACCATCCGAGGCGCGGTGAATCAACATGAAGAAGCCGCCGCCGATGCCGGAGCTTTGCGGCTCCACGACGGCCAGCGTGGCGGCCACTGCCACCGCCGCGTCGAAGGCATTGCCGCCGTCGGCCATGATCTTGAGGCCGGCTTCGGTCGCAAGATGGTGGGCGCTGGCCACGGCCGCGCGGCCGGGGCCGCTCTGCACCTCGGCGGCGGCGCAGGCCACAAGCGGAAACAGGAGAACAAACAGACACTGCGGCCAGAGCGATCTCACGCGTGAATCTCCAAATCTGAATACGGAACAAGCCGAGCATAAGGCCATATGGGAGCAGCACAACAGCCGCGCCGGGCGGTGCTACAGCAGCAGGTCCTGCGTGATCGGATTGAATTGCGAGGCGGCATGGACCAGGGAGGCGGCGGTCAGTTCGCGCACGCCGTAGACCTCGAAGCGTACGCCGTGCTTTTCGATAGCACGCTGCGCAAGCTGATCGAAGTCGCCGTCTCCAGAGAGCAGGATCACCACATCGACTTCGGGCGCGGTTTCGATCACGTCCAGCGTGATGCCCACGTCCCAATCGCCCTTGGCGGAACCGTCCGCGCGCTGGATGAAGGGCTTGAGCTTCACCTCGAAGCCGATGCCGCGCAGGATGTTCTGAAACTGACGTTGCTTGGCGTCACCGCGATCGGTGGCGTAGGCGGTGGCACTGACCAGTTCGCGTCCCGCCGTGGCCTGCGCCCAGAAACGGTTGTAGTCGAAATGCCGGGAATAGGTGTGGCGGCAGGTGTAGTAGACGTTCTGTACGTCGACGAAGATCGCCAGTCTCGGAAGCGACGCCATCAGCCGGCGGCGCGCACTTCGATGCAGGCGTCGCCGATGTGGACCTTCTGCCCCGCGCGGATCTTGCAGGTCTTGCGCGATTCGATCTGACCGTCCACCGACACCACGCCGCTCGCGACCATCGCCTTGCCGGCGCCGCCGCTGTCACACAGGCCCACCAGTTTCAGCAGTTGATTGAGTTCGACGAACTCGCCTTCCAGATCGAACGGGATGACTTGCATGGCGGCAACGCTCGAGTTTGGGACGCCGGCGACGTCCGACGGCGCGCAGCTTAGCAACAAAGCGGCGACAGTTTCGTAAACCGCTTTGGGCACCCGAGATTCAAAGCTGGGCAATACGGCACTGCCGCGGTCGTGCTGGCTCAAGCAGAGCAAATGAAGCTCTTCATAAGTCCCCCGAATCGGGGACGCGCGCAGCGATCGTCCCGGCGTAAGCTGATTCCGCCAATCGGGCCGCGAGGGAGAGACACATGGCCAAGGTGAACCTGACGGCATCGCTGCGTGCCGAATACGAAACCCTGTTCGAAACCTGCCGTGTGCGCGATGCGGCGTTCGGTGAGGTCGAAAGCACGGTCGGTACGATCCTGCAGCACAAGACGCGCTACGTTGCGGCGGCCACCAACAGCGGCGTGCCGTGGTTCTTCATCGGCGCCGTGCACAGTCTCGAAACCGGCCTGCGCTTTGACCGGCACCTGCACAACGGCGATCCGCTGACGGCACGCACTACTCATGTGCCGGCCGGTCGGCCGCCGGGCGAGCCGCCATTCACCTGGGAACAAAGCGCCGCAGATGCGCTGGCATTGCGGCGACTCGACGCCGCCACCGACTGGAGCCTCGCCGGCACGCTGTATCAATTGGAGGGCTACAACGGCTGGGGCTATCGGCTGTATCACGCGCACGTGCTGTCACCGTATCTGTGGGCCGGTTCGGAGCACTATCGCAGCGGCAAGTACGTGGCCGACGGCACCTGGAGGGATACCGCCGTCTCCAGGCAGATCGGCGCCGCCGTGCTGTTGCGGCGCCTGAGCGAACGCGGCGAGATCGCGTTTACCGATCAACCCCTCACGCAAACCCAATCGACACCGCTGATCTGCCGCTACGCCACAAGCCGCCCAAACTCACAGACCGAACGCGAAAAGGCGGAGAATCTTCAGACTTGGCTCAACACCTATTCCGGCATCTTCGTGAAACCCGACGGCTGGCCCGGCAAGGCCACTTCGGAGGCCTTCAAAAAGGTGAGCGGCTTCTATTTACCGGGCGATCCACGCGCCTGAATCTGAATGTTGGCGATTGATGAACCGAGCCAAACTGTATCTCTGGATAATTCTAGTTTCGTTCGTCATGAGTGGTTCCGTGGAAGGCGCTTTTGGCGTGGCCGGCCAAACAATGAACGAGTTCGCGCTTGCGCACATGTTCGTTCTCATGGTGCTGGGATTTTCCTGGTGTAAAGCACACGCAGATAGCCGGGGCATCAAGGCGCCCCGTGCTGCTGCATTCTGGGTCGCCCTGCTTCCGATTGTTGGCGTACCGTTGTATTTCTTTCGCTCGATGCAATGGCGCCACGCTGCATGGTCATCGGTGCAGGCGCTCGGCTTTTGGCTCGTCTGTTTGGCTGCCTACGCTGCGGGGAGCTACGTGGGCACAGTCCTTGATTGGCTAATAGGCAGGCTTTAGCGTTCTGAACTGTCGCCGCCCGGCGACACCGGCCCAGCAGACCGGAAAACCTGCGCGGTCAGCACTTCACGTACTTCCAGTTGCGCGTCTTGCCTTCGGCCATCCACTGAACGGCGGTCTCCAGGCGTTTCGCCCGCGTTTCAGGACGCTTGGCTTCGATGATCCACTCCAGATACTCGCGCTTGTTGCTGGGGCTGAAGCCCTCATAGCAGGCCTGCGCCGCCGGCTTGTTTCGCAGCGCCTCGGCCAGATCGTCGGGCAGTTCCGGAAGCGCTCGCGGCTCGCGAGCCTTGGATCGATTGGGCGACGGCGTTCCGGCTTCGTTGATCCGCATCGCCTTGTGCAGCCAGGCCCGCAGCACCGCTTCGTCCGGCAGGTCCGACAGCTCGGTGATGCGGCCGAGTTGCCCCATCGCCGGCTCGATTCCCGCTGGCGGGGAATCCTGATCTTCAAACACCAGCTTGGCCTTCCAGAATCCGAAGGCGCAATGCTGCTTGAAGGCCGCCATATGGCACAGCGGACCGTGGTACTCGAAGAACGGCGCCGACCATTTGATGGTTTCCCGAACGTCCGGGCAGGCGCTGTGCACGCAGTCGCGCAAATGCCGCAGGATCGGCTGCGCGAATGGCGCCGAGCGGCCGATGTAGTCGTCGATTCGCGGGTCGCGGGTTGCCATGCCAGTGTCCGTTTCAATTTTCCCTGTAGCCCGGACGAACGAAGTGGAATCCGGGAGCGAAGCGTCACAAGCTTGCGGGACGCCCGGATTGTCTTGCACTCCATCCAGGCTACATCAAGATTCGACCTACAGCCGATACGGCATGCGTACGCCGGGATCGGACGGCGGAAAGTCGCGCGTGTTGCGGGTCACCAACAAAGCCCAGTGCGACTGGGCGCTGGCGCGGATGATGGCGTCCGGCAAACGGATCGAAGCGCTCTTGCGAATCCCGACCGCTCGTTCGGCTACGTTGGCGTCGATCGCAAGCTGCGTGAACCCCTGCAGGAAGGCACGCACCGGTTGCTGCGCAGACGTTCCTGGTAGCTCAGTCCATCCTCGCCGCGACCGCGCCAAAGCACGAACGCCTGATCCGGCACACTGGTCGCCCTGGCCGACAGATACTCGGTCGCGGATGAGCGCGGCCCGTGACACCTGTTCGCGCTCGCAAAGCGCGGTCAGCGCTTTGATTTGCGCTTCGGGCAGTTCGATGATGGTTCTCATGGCCGATTCCGAATGATGACTGATGCCGTCATCATGTGAATGTCGGGTGGGGCTGTCCACATCCGGGGTCGGCGACTATTGCGGCAAACGCGGCGGCTCGGACAGCCCGCCGGCACGCGCACGCCGCACCAACAGCGTGTGCAGCTCCCATTCCTGCGCGGCGTCCATTGGCTTGAGCACGCGCACATCGCCGCCGGACTGCAGCGCCACCGGCACGCCGTTTTCGAACAGCACGCGGTTGCCGGGCAGGCGCGCCAGCTTGTCGCCCGGCGTGAGGATGCCGACGAGGTTCAGCGGGTCCGCTGCCGAGATCGAGACGTGTTCGACACCGGCACCGTGCGCCGGAACCTCGGGCAGCTGGCGCAGTGTCGTCGCGGCTTCAGGCAGCGCGAACTGTTCACCCGAGAAGCCGCTGACGAAGCGACCACCACGGATTTCGCCGCGCGCCTCCAGACGCCGATAGACGTAGTAAAGCTCACGCCACGGCGGCAGCCCGTCCTCGCGTTCCAGCAGCTTGCGGAACACCACGCCGTAGCGGCGCAGCAGCACGCGCGCGATGTGTTCCACATGCGGCGCGGCCAGTGCGGTGCCGTCGTCCTCCGGTGCGCGGCGGCGGCGCGTCAGCGACCAGCGGCCGGCCTCATCGAGATTCACCGAGTTGCGCAGAGTGCGGCGGCGCAGGCGGTTGCGCTTCTCGGCCGGCATCACAAGCGCGCGCAGGCCAACGAAGGAATCGCAGGTGACCAGCCCCTGGCTGACGAGTTCGCCGAGCGCGTTTTCGAGTTCGCTGCCGATCAGGCCGCTGTCCTGCAGCAGATCGGAATGAAAGCTGGCGCCGTGGGTACGCAGTTCGTCGAGCACGCGCTGGGCGCGCGAGGACAGTGGCCCATCCTCGACCTGCGTGTTGCCGGCCTGCTGCCAGTGCATCAGGGTTTCGCGCTCGGACAATACGATCGGCGTGGTACGGATCGGACCGGCCTTGCGCTTGGCCTCATCGCTGGCTGCCGGCGCCGGGCGCGCCCAGGCGATGCGCCCGGCCGCGCAGTGATTGTCGAGCATATAGGGCATGTAGTCGGCGATGCGCGCCGGCAGGATGTCCTCCTCCCAGGCCGCGGCGGGTGCCGAGTAGCCTTCCAACTGTTTGAGTACCGCGAGCAGGGCGGTGCTGCCTTCGCGACGTTCATCCGAGGCGCCCTCGCCCTGCGCCAGCCCGTGCCAACGGAACAGGAAGCGCAGGAACTGCGTCGGCGGCACGGTGCGGATTTCGGCGCGGCGCGTGTCACGGGTGTAGCGGTGAATCCGCGCCAGCAGGCGCCGGTCACACCATTCGAGCGCCGCCGGCGAACTCATCGCGCCGCGCATGACCGCACCCTCGCCTTCGAGTTGCAACAAGGCGATCTGCACCGTCGAAGGTTCCAAGCCGAGGGTTTCGGCGAGCGCGGCTTCGGTGACGGGGCCGAGCAGTTCCATGCGGTTGCGGACGATCTCGCGCAGGGCATCGCCGGGATCGGCTGCTTCGCGCACCACCGGATCGATCGGCGGTTGCCGCACCGCCTGCGGAAACACCGCGATGAATTCATGCAGCCGCTCGGCGCCCACATGCAGCGCCGCGCCGCCGGGCACCTGCAGGCGCGTGGCGCGCCGCTGCTGGTACAGCTCACGCAGCCGGGAAGAAACGTCGCCGGCCCCGTCCAGATCGGAATCGCTCAGAAAGCCGAAGCTCAGCATCGCGTCGTGCAGCTCGTCGGCGTTGCCGATTTCGGGTCGTGCCTCGGAACGCACCAGCTCGATCGCCTGCGGATCGAGGCGGCCGATATCGGCCGCACTGCGCAGGTCCATCAGCGGCTTGGTGCTGATCGCACGCGTGCGCCGTTCCTCGGCTTCGCCGTCGTCGAGAAAGGCGTAGGGCTTGGCGTTGATGATGGCGTGCGCCAGCGGCGACGGCGCGGCCAGGTCGCGGCACACGATCCGCACCTCGTTCGCCTCGATGCGCGCCAGCAGGCGTTCCAGACCGTCGATGTCCATGACCTCGTGCAGACAGTCGTCCAGGGTCTGGTGCACCAGCGGATGGTCCGGCACTTCGCGGGGGCCTGCCAGGTTTTCGGCGCAGGCCACCTGATCCGGAAACACCACGGTGAGCAGGTCTTCGGCGTCCGAACGCTGGAACTGCGGCGGCACGCGCTTGTTGCCGTTCATGCGCCGGATCGCCAGCGCGGCGGTGGCCACCCAGCGCCAGCGCGTGCCGAACATCGGTGCGTCCAGCAGCGCCTGGATCAGCACGTCGCGCACGGTGGCGGACTTGAGAAAGGCCTGGACGTCCTCCAGCGGAAAACTGTGCGTGGGTCCGAGCGACAGCACGATGCTGTCGTCCAGGGCGCTGGCCTGCAGTTCGAAATTGAACTGACGGCAGAAGCGCTTGCGCAGCGCCAGGCCCCAGGCGCGATTGATGCGCGAACCGTAGGGCGAATGGATCACCAGATGGGTATCGCCGACATCATCGAAGAAACGCTCGAAGATGATCGTGCGCTCGCTCGGCAGGCTGCCCAGCGCCGTCCATGAAGCCGCCAGATAGGCCGTGAGCTGCTCGGCGGCGGCCGGCGGCACACCGACCTCGCCGCTCAGCCATTGCAGGCAGACATCGGCCCCGTCGGCAAGCTTTTCGACCGCTGTTTCGCTGAGGCCGGACACGGCCGCGCTGAGTTCGTCGGTGCGGCCCAGACCTTCGCCCAACCAGAACGGAATCGTCGGCGGTAAACCGTGCGCATCCTCCACCAGGACCTTGCCGGTCTCGACCTTGGCAAAGCGGTACGAGGCATTGCCAAGCTGGAAGATGTCGCCGGGGATCGCCTCGAACGCGAAGTCCTCGCCGATGGTGCCGATGCGATGGCCTTCCGGCAGCAGCAACACCTCGTGGTCGAACTGGTCCGGAATCACGCCGGCATTGGTCACCGCCGTGAGCTTGGCGCCGCGCCGTGGGCGCAGCACGCGGTTGACGGCGTCATAGTGAATGTAGGCGCCGCGCCGTCCACGGCGCGTGGCATAGCCCTCGGCCAGCATCTGCACGATCTGCTCGAAACGCCGCAGGCTCAGCGCCTGATACGGACGCGCGCGACGCAGGCGCTCGTACAAGGCATCCAGCGACCATTCCTGGCAACTGACCTCGGCGACGATCTGTTGCGCCAGCGCGTCCAGCGGCGCCTCCGGCACACGGATGCGGTCCAGCTCGCCGCGTTCGATGGCGTGCAGCAGCGCCGTGGATTCAAGCAGATCATCCAGAGCCAGCGGAAACAGGCGGCCCTTGGGAATCGCACCGATGGCATGACCGGCGCGGCCCACACGTTGCAGAAAGGCGTTGATGGCGCGTGGCGAGCCGAGCTGGCAGACCAGATCGATGTCGCCGATGTCGATGCCCAGCTCCAGCGAACTGGTCGCGACCAGGGCCTTGAGCTGACCGGCCTTGAGCCGCTGCTCGGCCTTGAGCCGGTGTTCCTTGGCGAGGCTGCCGTGATGCGCGGTGACGTGCTCCTCGCCAAGCCGTTCCGCCAGATGGCGCGACACGCGCTCGGCGACGCGGCGCTGGTTGACGAAGATCAGGGTGGTGCGATGCTGCGCGATCAGCGTCGCCAGCCGGTCGTAGATCTCGCCCCAGACTTCGGTGGCCATCACCGCCGTCAGCGGCGACTCCGGAATCTCCAGCGCCAGATCGCGTTCGCGAATGTGGCCGGCGTCGATGATGGTGATGTCGTTCTCCCTCTCCCCTGGGGCGAGGGCCGGGGTGAGGGCGCGCGGCACCGATTGAGGCTCGGCGCTACGCTCGGGCGTCTGGCCCTCATCCCCGGCCCTTCTCCCAGAGGGAGAAGGGAGACCAGCGCCCCCCATCAGAAAATCCGCCATCGCATCCAGGGGCTTCACCGTCGCCGAAAGGCCGATGCGGGTCGGCGTCTGCGGACACAGCGCGACCAGGCGTTCCAGGCTCAGCATCAGGTGAGCGCCGCGCTTGCTGCCGGCCACCGCATGCAGTTCGTCGACGATGATGGTGCGTAGCGAACCGAACATCTTGCGGCCGCTGTCGGAGGTCAGCAGGATGAACAGCGACTCCGGTGTGGTCACCAGAATCTGCGGCGGACAGCGGCGCATGCGCTCGCGCTCGACCTGCGGCGTGTCGCCGGTACGCACGCCGTCGCTGATCGCCACATCCGGATAACCGAGTTCGCGCAGTTGCTCGCGTATCCCTGCCAGCGGCTCCTGAAGATTCTTCTGAATGTCGTTGGACAGCGCCTTGAGCGGCGACACGTAGAGGACATAGACCTCGTTGCGCAGCGTCTGCTGCTGCCCCTCCACGACCAGATCGTTGATCGCCGACAGAAACGCCGCCAGCGTCTTGCCCGAACCGGTCGGCGCCGCGATCAGCGCGTTTCGATGCTGCGAGGTGACCGGCCAGGCGCGCGCCTGAGCCTCGGTCGGCTGACCGAAGCGTGTCTCCAGCCAGCGACTGACCGCCGGGTGAAACGGCTCACCGCTATCGGCGGCGGCAGGTCGAAAGTCGAAGCGGGTTTGCATCGTGCCATTTTAACGTGAGTCTCGCGCAGCGAGTCCGCTGCCCCTCGCCCACGAAATGGGAGAGGGGAGGACCGCCCGCGTAGCGGGTGGTGGGGAGAGGGCGGCCTGACTGGCACAGGATTCATTTTTCCGGGTGCCTCTGCCGGCATGGCCGTTAGGCCCATGCCGCGCTTCTATGCTCACACCGCACTCAGGTCCGGTAGATGTCCGGCCGGTGGATTTCCATGAACAAGTCGGGAGACTTCAGTGGCGTGAACCCGTAGCGCCTGTACAAATCGTGGGCATCACGGGTCGCGAGTACGAAGCGCCTCAGACCCTGCAGATCGGGATGCGCGAGCACCGCCTCCATCAGGATTTTCGAGTAGCCAAGTCCGCGATAGTCCTCGTCGACGAACACATCGGCGAGATAGGCGAAGGTAGCTCGATCGGTGGTCACCCGCGCGAACGCGACCTGCCGCGTACCAATGAAACCGGCAAAGCCGATCGAGTGTTCAAGCGCCCGCCGCAGCGTCTCCATCGGCACGCCGGCCGCCCAATAGGACTGCTCGCTGATCCAGCGATGGACCTGGACGAGGTCCATTTCGCCGACTTCGGTCGAAATGCGCAATTCGTTCACGGATTCGAGTTCCGGACGAGCGGCTTAGTCATCGTGCTCAGTCGGCAGCCGATACACCGAGATTCGGGGCCCATTGCGCGAGCGCGGCAATGATCGTGGACAGTTCGTCGTCACTGTGCGCGGCGCTGAGACTGATACGAACCAAACTCAATCCGGAGGGAGTCGCCGGCGGCACCATCAGATTGGTGTAGACACCGGCATCGAACAGGCCGCGCCATAGCGCCTGTGCCGTATCGCGTTGGGAAAACACCAGCGCCGCAACCGGTCCCGGCGTGGCGGCGCCCAGCCGATAGCCGAGAGCGGCGGTCTCCGAGTAGAACCGCCGCGCGTGCCCCATCAGCCGCTCGCGCAGATCCTGCCCGCTTAGTACGCGGCGCAGCGCCTGATGCGTCGCCGCAATCACCGCCGGAGCCGGTGACGCGGTAAAGATGTAGGGCCGGCTGGCGAGGCGCAACAGTTCCAGATCGGCATGCCGACTCACGCAGAACCCGCCGATGCCCCCGAGGCTTTTGGAGAAGGTGCCGACGATGAAGTCGACCTCATCGAGCAGCCCGAGTTCTTCACACAGGCCCATGCCGCTGGCACCAAAGGCGCCAAAGGAGTGGGCTTCATCCACCAACAGCCAGGCGCCATGGCGCTTGCTGATTTCGACGATCTTGCGCAGCGGCGCACGATCACCCAGCGTGCTGTAGAGACTTTCAACAACCACCAGCGTGCGCTTGGCGTCGTCGCCGAGTCGCGCCAGCCTGCGATCGAGATTGTCTGGATCGTTATGGCGAAAGCGGATGGTGGTCGCCGCACTGAGCTTGCAGGCGTCATGGATGCTGGCATGGCTGTCGCCGTCCACCATCAGGACATCGTCGGCCCCCGCCAGCGCGGAAATCGCGCCCAGATTGGCCTGGTAACCGGTGGAGAACACGATGGCGGAAGGCCAGCCGAAGGCATCCGCCATTGCCTGTTCCAAGGCGCGATGACCGGCATAGTTGCCGCTGGCCATGCGCGAACCCGTGGTCCCGGTGCCGTGGGTTTCGATGGCCGCAATCGCCGCTGCGCGACATTCGTCGTCGAAGGTCAGGCCCAGGTAGTTGTTGGTGCCGGCCAGCACCATGAGCCGACCGTCGATCGTCGCCGAGGTCGCCGAATGGATCACGTCCATCGGCGTGGCCAGCGAAGCCACGCGTCCGTCGTCGGCAAGCGCCGCCTGCAACGCGCGCTGCGTTGCGAACTTGTCGAACAGGCTCAAGAGGACGAACCGATCAGGCGTTCGATTCCATCACGGAGTTCATTGACGGTGCGTGCCTGTGCCAGCACTTCCACCGGCACCGAAATATCCAGGCTGTCCTCGATCTCCATGATCATGTCCATGACCTGCACCGAGTCCAAGCCGACCTCGCGCGCCAGATCGGCGTCGCCGTCCAGGCCCGCGGCATTCGGCTGAATCACCGCCAGCGCTTCTCGCACGGCGACTTCGATTCGGTCGGTGGAATCGACTGCAGAACTGGATACAGCCGTCACGTAAGCGCTGCCGAATTGACTGCAGTCCTCCGGCCCTCGCTCACGAGGAACCGTGGCGACTCCTTCAGACGCTCATCCGAATGACGCTCCAGAAACTCCTTGCGTGCCCGGCTGCGCGACAGCTTCCCGGACGAGGTGCGCGGCAGCGTGTGCGGCGGCACCAGCTCGATCAGGCATTGAATTCCGAACTCGGCGGAAATGCCCTGCTGCAGGCGTTCGGCCAAGGCCGCCAGCGCCTGCGGGTCAGTCACGCGGCACTGTACGACCATCACCGCGATTTCGTTTTCGTCGGCGCCGGCCACCGAGAACGCGGAGGCATCGGTGGGGCGAACTTCCGGCTGCTGCTCGGCGAGGTGCTCAAGGTCCTGCGGCCAGATGTTGCGGCCCTTGATGATCATCAGATCCTTGGCACGACCGGTGATGTGCAGGTTGCCGTCGACGCGATAGCCAAGATCGCCGGTATTGAGCCAACCGTCTTCGGAAAGCACGTCCAGCGTCGCCTCCGGATTGCCGAAGTAACCCGACATCACGCTGGCGCCGCGCAGATAGACCTGGCCGACATGACGATCCGTCAACGGCAGACCCTGCGGGTCACGAACCTCGACTTCGAAACCGGGCAAGGGCTTGCCACAGTTGATGAACGCACGGCCACGCCCCTGGGAATCGGCGGCGTTCAGCGGATGCGCTTGCGCCTCGTCGGACAGCCGCTCGATGTCCACGCAGTCGCTGCTGGCCCCGGCCGCCACTGGCGAAAAGCTCACCGCGAGCGCGCACTCGGCCATGCCGTAGCACGGAAGGAAAGCCGTGGCGCGGAAGCCGGCCGGCGCCAGAACCTCGGCGAAATGGCTCAGCGAATCCGGGTGAATCATCTCGGCGCCGACACCGGCCACGCGCCAGGCGGACAGGTCCAGGGCCGTGATGTCGGCCGGCCGCAGACGGCGTGCGCACAAGGTATATCCGAACGGCGGGCTGAACGAGATCGTGCTGCGATTGCGTGAAATCAGCTTGAGCCAGACGCGCGGACGCATCGCGAAATCGCGCGTCGGCAGATAGTCCACGGAGCGCTGCATGGCGACGCAGCCGAGCACGATGCCGACCAGTCCCATGTCGTGATAGAACGGGAGCCAGGAGCAGAAGCGGTCGTTCTCGTCGAGCGGAAAACCGTCGTTGAAGATGGCATGCAGATTGGCCATCACCGCGGACTGCGGAATCATCGTACCGCGCGGGAAACGCGTGCTGCCCGAGGTGTACTGCAGATACGCCAGCTCCGACGGAGCCGGCGGCGCGGGCAGCTCGTCCAGCGCCTCGAGCGCCATGAAGTCGTCCATCGTGCCGGTCAGCGCCATCGGCAGACCGGTCGTGGCCTCGCTCAGAAAGCCGATGAACTCGGAAGGCGCAAAGGCGGCCACGGCTTGGCAATCGCCAACCAGCTGGCGCAGATGGCGCACATAGGCTTCATGACCGCCCAAATGCACCGAGGCCGGTACCGGCACCGGCACCAGGCCCGCGTACTGGCAGGCGTAGAACATCACGGCGAAGTCGGGGTGGGTGTGGGCCACCAGCGCCACGCGCTGACCGCGCTCCCAGCGCGCCAGACGCAGCGCCAGCGCCCGGGCGCGGCTGCGCAACTCGCGATAGGGCAAGGCCACGGAGAGTTCACCACGGCCGTCGTAGAAGTTGAACCCGGCCTCGCCTTGCGCCGCATAGTCCAAGGCCTCTGCCAGCGTCGAGAAGTCGGCGCTGCGCAGCGGAATTCCACTGATCGTCGCTGTAGGAGCGCCCGCAGGAAGAACTGTCTTCACCGTGTGACCCCGATCCTGCTGCATATCTTCTTTCACAAAAACATCCCCGAACCGGCTCCTGTCGACATTAAGACGTCCCCCCGAACGCTTGAAATCGCGCAAAAATGTAATGCTCGCGCAACTTCAATGCAATAACTATGTCGTGTTTATAGGGTACCCGCGATTTCCCGTGGGCGACATTGTGATCGTCACCGACCGGAAAGGTTCAATCGGCGCTGATTTCCACTCATCCCGAGGCATCCAGAAACCTTGCCAAGGCTCGAAGACTCGGGTGATCGAACAGGTCGACGACCTCGACGCGCTGCGGATACGCCAGGTCGATCGCCTCATGAAGGCGCGCCAGGCTCAGTGAGCTGAGATTGATCTCGAGCAAATTGGTATCGGCCGTGATGTCCCGATCAGGGATCACTTGCGCACAAATCGTCAACAAATTTTGCAGGCATGCAGAATTTGCGGGGTCTTCGATCTCTGGATCCGCAGCGCCCGAACCCACCGCCATCAGCGGCTCCAGTTCAGCCATCGCTGCGTCGAATTCGCCCCGCTCGAACGCCCTGGCCAGGGCATAGCGTTGCAACTTTCCGCTGGTGGTTTTGGGCATACGCGTCACCGGCAGCACCTGGGCCACCTCCAGACCGGTCTGCAGATTGATCGCGCGCCGCAAAGCCAGCGCCGTGGGCACCAGACCGGCGGCGGGCGCACGGTGCAGCACGAACAACACGAGCGCCTCGGCGTCGCCGCGACGCACACCGACCGCCGCCACCTTGTTGGTCTCGATGCCGGGCACGCTTTCGGCGATGCGCTCCAGGTCGTGCGGATAGTAGTTCTGGCCGCCGACGAAAATGATGTCCTTGGCGCGGCCCGTGATGACCAGTTGGCCCTCGTCAATCAGTCCGATGTCGCCGGTGTCCAGCCAGCCGTCGGCGGCCCGCGCCGACGCGCTGGCGGCCTCGTCGCCGTGGTAGCCGGCGGTGACATTGGCGCCACGAATCTGCACGTGCCCGGGTGCACGCGCCGCGCAGGCCCGACCGGCGTCGTCGACCACGCGCAGCTGTGTCCCCGGCACGGCCCGCCCGAGTTTGACGAATGCGGCGGCGTGAACATGACTCGCCTCCACCGCCGTGGCGTCGTCACCGATCTTCAGACGCGAGCGGTCCAGATACAGCACCTCGGTCGCCGCGCCGGGGCGCGGAAAGCTCACGGCCAGACTGGCTTCAGCCAGACCGTAGACCGTGAACATGCTGTGCGGACTCAAGCCGTGCGGCGCCAGGGTCTCGACGAAGCGCTGGCACAGTTCGGCCGAAATCGGCTCCGCGCCGTTGAAGATCAGTCGCACCGCCGACAGGTCCAGCCCTGTCGGGCGCTTCGCCTCGTACTGCTTGAGGTAGTGCTGATAGCCGAAATTGGGCGAACACAGCACCGTGGCGCGGCGCCGGCTCGCCAGTTCCAGCCACAGCAGCGGCCGGCGCGCGAACAGATCGGTGCGCATGATCAGGTGGCTCACGCCGCAAGCCAGCATGTTCAGATGAAAGCCGATCAGGCCCATGTCGTGCGACAGCGGCATCCAGCTCAAGGCGATGTCGCGGTCAGTGAACGCCGCGGCTTCGCGAATCGAACCGATATTCGCGCAGACATTGTCGTGGCTCAGCACCACGCCCTTGGGCTCGCTGGTGGAACCGGAGGAGAACTGAATGAAAGCGATATCGTCCGGGGTAACCTCGGTCGTCCTGCCTGGCTCGCCGGAAATATCAAGCCCGCCGGACGGCAGCAGGCGCTGCTGCAGACGGCTCCAACTCTCGCCGAACCCGTGATTGACGGCGAATCCGTCGAGCTTTTCGAGGGTGCGCGCATCGCTGCAGACCCAGGCGCGATCAAACTGCGCAAACACCCGGAACAACTTGCGACGGTGCTCCTCGCCGCTGCCCGCCGCGAGAGGCACCGGGACGATGGCCCCCAGCACGCAGGCCCAGAAGATTTCCAGAAACCGCTCGTTGTCGGCCACGAACAGAATCACCGTGTCGCCGGCACCGAGCCCGCACCGTTGCAGCGCACCGAGCACTGTCAGCGCACGGCGCTGCAGCAAAGCGAAGCTTATGGATCGCTGGTTGTCGTCAGCGTCGACAAACACGATCTCGCGATCCTCGCGCGGATCGTCGCTCAGGACAGCCTGCAATGTCTGGTGCTGCGGCATACGGTTACTCTGCGCTCAAACGGGCCTTTGACGGCCGCCGACCGAGTCGCGGATGGCTGGAGGGATCGCTTCCGCCGCAGCGGAAGCGCGCCATTTTAACCGGAAGCGACCGACACGCTGGGCCATAATCCCGATGAGCTCCTCTGATCCATGAACTGGCACCTGCCTTGAGTCGCTCCTCAGACCACGCCGTCCATGTACTGATGGCCGACGAAGTACCACTTCCGCCGGCTCTTGAACGGCGCTGGCTGGATGACTTGCCAGCCGCACGACGGGCACAACTGCTGGCCTGGCCGGACGCGCGCGCGCGCCACAGATCCTTGCTGGGCAGCCGGCTGCTGTTGAACGGTTTGCACGCCTGCGGCTTTGCTGCGCAAGGGCTGGCCTCACTGCACTATCCCTCGAACGGCAAGCCCGCGCTCGATCTGCCGGTGGCTTTCAGCCTGTCGCACTGCGAAGGCCGCGTGCTGTGCGCCCTGTCCATGGACGCTGCGATCGGCGTCGACGTGGAGTCGACGGCCGCACCGATCCGCGCTGCGGGTTTCCGGCATTACCTGAGCGCAGCCGAGCGACACTGGGCCGGGCAATCCCCGCAGCGCTTCTATTCGCTGTGGACGCGCAAGGAAGCCGTCGTCAAGGCCGCTGGCGCCGGCCTGGCGCAATTGCATCTGGTGGAAACGCTTGATCAGAACCGCGCCCGCTACGACGATCGCCTTTGGCACACCCCTGAGATTGCCCTTGGACCGCAATACGTGGCCCATCTGGCGACGCCGCGCTCCAAGTCGACGCTGTTGTTGGAGCAGGCAGGATTTGCGGAACTGAAGTCGAACGATTGAGCGACTTGATCGTCTGGCTGTAAGCTTGTGTTCATCTTGCTGCAACCTTTTCTCCGTTCAGGCGTCCGACTAGCGATGGCATTTCTCTCGAACAAGGCCGACAAGGCAATCATCCTCAGCGCCGGACAGGGCAGCCGCCTGCTGCCTCTGACCGAGCAGATGCCGAAGTGCCTGATCGATATCAGCGGTCGCAGCATGCTCGAATGGCAGCTGCTGGGCCTGGCGGCAGCCGGCGTCCGCGAAGCCGTCGTCGTGACCGGCTTTCGCGCCGATCTGGTCGAAGAAGCGCTGCTGCGCATCAGCCCGGCCACGATGAAGGTGCGCACCCTCTTCAATCCGTTCTACAAGCTGGCCGACAATCTCGCGAGTTGCTGGATGGTCCGCCACGAACTGAAAGGCCCCTGCCTGCTGCTCAACGGGGACACGCTGTTCGAGGCCGAGATCGCGCGCCGGCTGATCTCAGCGCCAACGGCGCCGATTACCGTGACCATCGACCGCAAGCCGCGGTACGACACGGATGACATGAAAGTCGAAACCGAAGGTGCGCAGCTGCGGGCCATTGGCAAGACCCTGTCCGCGGAACAGGTCAACGGCGAGTCGATCGGCTTCCTGCGCTTTGACGTCGACGGTGCCGCGCAGTTTGTGGCCGAAATCGAACGCACGATGCGCACGGCGGAAGGTCCTGGCCTGTGGTACCTGTCGGCGATTCACAAGCTCGCCAAGGCCGGCACGGACGTGCGTACCGCCCTGATCGAAGGCCTGCAGTGGGGCGAACTCGACTTCCAGGCTGATCTGGTGCGTGCACGCGCGCTGACCGCGGGCTGGCTCGGCAACAACGATGTCAGCGGCGCTCAGGCCGCCGCGCTTATCGCCTGAGGTCCGTTCCGGAATCTGCTGCGATCAAACGCAGCACCCGTTCCAGATCCTGCGGTTTGTCCACGTCAACGGCAGCACGCCCGTCGTTCATTTCGACGATGGCCAGCTTGGCCCCGCCCGCCAGTCGTCCCAGCCGTTCGATGGCGGCGGCGAAACTGAGCCTGCCAAAGCGATAGCGCAGCGCGAACAGCCAACCCAGCCGACCGATCATCCTCAGCGGCTTCTTGCGCTCGCTTTCGAGCTGACGCCAGAACCGGACCACGTCGCCGGCCGCCGGCCGTGCCAGCAGGAACAGATTGCAGCCTGAAAACTCGCCGTCGGTAAAGCGCAGATAGGTGCGCTGCGTGTCCGGCACCGCCGCCTGCACCTGTTCGCGGCGCGCCATCGCCACCACCGCATCGGCGTCGGCGGGACAGGCCGCGAGGAATTCGTCGATCCACTGCACTTGCAGCAGAGCATGATCGGCAGTGGTGACGAGCATCGGCGTGCCTTCCCCGCGCAATGCGGCGGCGACGGTGGCGCTGGGGCCCTCGCCGGTCGACATCAGCGTCAGCGCCTTGTCGCCGGCCGCAGCGCGCAGTTCGGGATGTTCGCTCAACAGATCGGGTGCATCGATCGCGATGATGATGCGCTCCACCGACGGCGACTGCGCCAGGGCCGCGACCACGCGTTCGATCATGCTGCGGCCGTGAATTTCGATCAGCGCCTTGTGGCCAACGCCGGCCACTGCGGCCATCGGATCACCGCCGCTGCGTGTACCGGCCAGCACCAGCGCCGTCAGCGGCTTCACGCGAGCACTTTTTCGTAGATGCGATAGGTCTTGTAGGCGTCGGCGCCCAAGGATTCAATGATGTGCCGCATCGCCAGATTGTCTTCGAGGATCCAGGACAGCTCGACCTTCTGCACACCGTCGGCGCGCAGGCCTTCGCGCATTTTATCGATGACCAGAAACGGCGCCATGCCGCCGATCAGGCTGCCGCTCAAACTGCGGCGGATGCCCATCAGCGGCACACGCGCGCTGCGCACGCCACGCTTGAGCCGCCATAGCAACTTGACCCAATTGAAGGGCAGCAACTTGCCGTGGAAGTCGGTAATCAGCTCGTTGAGATTCGGCAGCGTGATGCCGAAGCCGACGGCCTCGCCGTTCATTTCCACGATCGCCACCCACTTCGGATCGATCAGCGGCTTGAGGCTCTTGGCCATGTGCGCGATTTCCGCCTCGGTAAACGGGACGAAGCCCCAGTTTTCCGACCAGGCGTCGTTGAAGATCGCGGTGACGGTATCGAACTCCTGGTAGTAGCGGGACTTGTCGAGATTGCGCACGCTCATCGTCGCCGGCTTGCGCCGATCGATCATGCGACGGGCCGCCTTCGGCAGTTCGTGCTCGATGTCGTACATGTAGGCGATCACATCCTTCGCCTTGGCGTAGCCCTGCTCCTCGACGCGGCCCGGCGCATAGCGCGGGTCGTGCGGCATCATCAACACCGGCGGCGTGTCGTAGCCCTCGATCAGCAGCCCGGTCTCCTCGTTGATCGACAGGCTGAACGGTCCGATCACGCGACGCTTGCCGCGTGTGCGCAGCCAGGCCTCGGCGGCCTCGAACAGGGCTGCGAACACCGCTGCGTCGTCTTCGGCCGCGAGCATGCCGAAATGGCCGATCTCCGGATCCTTCACCAGTTGATCGACCTGCGCGCTGATGCGCCCGACATCCTGCCCATCGCGGCAGGCCAGCCAGAACTGGCTTTCGGCGTGCGCGAAATAGGGATTCTTCTTCGGTGACAGGGCTTCGCGCCGCTCCAGCAGCAGCGGCGGCACGAACTGCGCATCGTTCGCGAACAAGCGCAGGGGCAGTCTGATGAAGCGGTCCAGCTCGGCCGGTGTGTTCACCGGCACGATTTCGATGCGGCTCATCGAGCCTCCGGTCGTGGGCGTCGGGGGGACAGAAATCCATGCCAGGCGGTGCGCGCCGAGTGCCAGGCCAGGGTCAGGCCCTGCCAGGCGGTCACTGCGTACAGGCCAGCGGCACCCGCACCGAACAGCAAGGCCAGGGCCATGATCGTCATGGTGATATTGCGGCGTGCGATGAAGCTGCGTGCGCGCTCGTCGAGACGACCGGCGGCGTGCAGGGCGAAGCCGATGCGGTGCCGGGCGATGCCCAGCACGATGCGGTCGGCCACATAGAAAATGATCAGACAGACCGCGAGCTGATACAGCGGCGCCTCCGGCGTGTGCGCACCCAATCCCCAAGCCCAGGCGAAGTACCAGAACGGCGGATGCACCTGGTCGAGTCCGTGATCGAGCAGGTTTCCGATCTTCGAATCGGTCAGCGTCACGCGCGCGACCTTGCCGTCCACGCTGTCGAGCACGCTCATCGCGTAGGCGCAGATGAACCCGGCCAGGAAATCGCCACGCGCAAACAAGGGCACGGCGGCGAATGCGAGCACGATCGACAGCACCGTCACGGTATTGGGATGAATGCGCCAGCGCGTGCAGAACCGTACCAGCGGCCACACCAGCGGCGGGAACACCCAGCGCGTCAGCAGGTCGGTCGAGCCCTTGTAATTGTCCCAGAACATCCGCCGTTCCAGACGACGCCGCGTCGGCACGTCGTCCACGGCGTAGATCCAGTACGGCAGGAAGCGGCGCAGCTTGTCGACATAGGCCGGAAATGCATGGTCGTCGAGCAGCGTGATGTGCCCGGCCGCCAACAAGGCATCGGCAACCTCGCACAGGTTTGCAGCCTGCGGCGGTATCGACCCGGCCTGCGCCGGGCTCAGGCGCAGCACCAGCGCGCGCGTGCCGCCCTCGCCTCGCGATGCCACCACGTCCTCGCCGCTGTCCAGCAAATATCGGATCAAACGTGGGTCGATCGCATTGGCGGCATCGACTGCAACCAGGGCCTCACCCTGCCCCAGCGCGCGGCGCAAACGGGTACCGAGCGCGGACGTATCGACATCGCTGCGGGCACCGACCCAAGCCGGGCTCTCGTCGACCGGCCCGGACAGGATGACGTCTTCGAACGAAACCAGCTTGGTGATGCTGCGGCGCAAGCGTTCCAATGGAGGCAGTCCGAACAGCGCCTGAGCGCGCGCCTGGGCGCCGGTTTCGATCCAGAGCTTCACAGCCGATCGCGCGCCCGCACTCGCAGCAGGCCGATCGTGATGAACAGCAGCGGCGCGGCCAGCGCCGCAAACAGTGGTGGAAGCTGCCCGCCGCTGCCGAGCGCGGCGACGAGTCCGTCGCACAGCATGAACGCGAGTCCGAGCCCCAGCCCGGTGAGCATCTCACCCCCACCGCCGCCACGCGGCAAGGCCAGCGCCGAAGGCACTGCGAGCAGCAGCATGACGAACGCGCCGAGCGGCGCCGTGAATGACCGGTACAAGACGGTTTTGTAATAGCGGAGAGGCTGAGTGCCGACGCGGCTGCCGGCAATCGTATCGGCCAGCATGATACTCGACAGTTGCGGCCGCGCAAGCTCGAGTCGCGTCACGTCATCGGGGCGCAAGTTGCTGTTCCACAAGCGATGATCCAGCTCTTCCCGCATGAGCTTGTGGCCCATGAGACGCAACTCGCGCACGTTTTCGAGCCGCCACTGTCCGTTTTGCCATTGCGCGGCATCGGCCAAGATGCGTCCGCGCAGGCGCCCATCGTCCGCAAGCTCGTAGATCCGCACATGCCGCAGGCTGCGACCATCCGGTGCGCCATGCTCGAACGACACCGGCCCGCTGCGGGTATGCGCCCACAAGGGTTCGACCTTGATGTCCTCGACTGGCGTGGTCGCGTCCCACCAGCGTTTGAGCTCGGTTTCGGCCTGCGGCAGCACCGCCTGGCCGAGCGCGAAATGCGCGGCCGCCAGCGCCAGCGGCACCGGCAGCAACCACAGATAGAGCTTGCCCAGGCTTACGCCAGCCGCACGCATCGCCGTGATCTCGTGCTGCCGCGCCATCGCATGAAACGCCGAGACCGTGCCGAGCAACACCGCCAGCGGCAAGGCCACGACCACTTCGGATGGGGTGCGCAACATTGCGTAATGGACCAGGCCGCGCAGTCCCAGCCCGCGGTCGAGCACATCGGTGGTGACGTCGAGCAGTTCGAGCACCTGCATCAGCGCCGTCAGGGCCACGAGCAGACCCAGTATCTGAATCGACAGGCGTACGCGCAGATAGCGCGCCAGGGCGCCGTTCATGCGGGGCGCCGACGGCGACGCGGACGCAAGCTGCCGATGACGCCTTCGAACCCGGCTTCGATCGCCGCCAGCGCGCGCGTCACGGGGTTGTCGCCCGGCCAAGCCAGGCTGCTGCGAAACAGCCACAGGCCGAGCCCGGCAAACACCAGCAGCGGCGTCCATACCGCCGGTAAGGCATCGGCACGCCCGCTTTCGGCCAGGCTCTCCCCGAACTGCATCGCGTGGTTCAAGGCCAGCAGCGCGAGGCTTGCGAAGACCACGCCCGGCGCACGCCGCCCACGCTTGGAGGCCATCCCCAGAGGCAGCGCGAACAAGGGCAGGAGCGGCAATACCAGCGCCCGGGCAAGGCGCCCATGAAATTCAGCGGCGGCTTCGCCGCGCGCGCCGCTCGATCGCATGTCCTGTCGCAGTTCGGCCAGGGTGCGCTCCCGGACGGAATCGCCGCGCGTCCGGAACGGCGGCGCGGCCGGCGTGAAGTCCTCATCGATCAGCGCACGCTGAAAACTCAGCGTGGAGAGCCGTTGCGCCGATTCTTCCCGCACGATCAGCCCGTCTTCCAGAGTCAGCAGCAATCGCGTCCCGTCATCGGACGGAACCAGCCGACCGCGCGGTGCCGTGGTGATCTGCTCGCGACCCGCATCGATGTGCTCGACAAAGATGTCCTGCAGACCGCGTCCGTCCGCGTCCACGGTTTTCGCCGTAAAGACCAGCCCCTTGCCGGTGTCGATGAAGCGGCGATCCTCGATCTTGGAGTCCCAGCCGGTGTGCAGCGCCGCGTCCATCGCCAGGTGATAACCGTAGCGGCTCAAGGGCTGCAGGGTTCCGAACAGATACAGGTTGAGCAGACTCAGCAGGATCGCGACACCGAAGAACGGTACGGCGATCCGGGCGATCGAACGGCCGGTTGCCAGCATCACGTCCAGTTCGTTGTCGTCGCCCATGCGTGCCACCGCCATGAAGATCGCCGCGGTGAAGGCCATCGGCACGGCGAGCCCGAGATAGTGCGGCACCAGATTGACCGCCATCAGCAGCACCGTGGACAGCGGCGCGCCGGCCGAAGCCGCGAGGTCGAACAGGCGCAGCAGGCGCTCCAGCAACTGCGCCAGCAGCAGGGTCGCCAGCGCCAGGGCGAACGGGCCTGCGAACAGACGCAGCGTGTAGAAATCTAGCCGATTGGGCACGAACCGATCCGATCCGGCGTCACGGGCTCAGTCACGAACCGACTGCCAGGCCTCGCGCAGGCGCGCGAGCAGTTCATCACGGGCCGCACCTTCAGGAGTCATCGCCACGTCCAGTGCCGGCGGCCCCGGCCAGCCGGCATCCGGGTATTCGCTACCGGCGAAGCTGCGCACGCCGTCGTAGCGCGGAATGACGTGAAAGTGCACGTCGGGGTCGACCATCATCAGCATCAGATAGTTGATGCGCTGATAGTCGCTGACGGCCTTGAGCATCGGTTCCACGCGAGTCACGATGTTGCGCAGCTCGGCGTAGGCCGCTGCGCTGAGTTCGGCGAAGGCCTGCACCGGTTCGCGGCACACCAGCACCAGGGAGCCCAGCGTCGGCTGCTTGGGCCGCAGCAGCACGGTCCAGTGCGCGGTCTGGGCGATTCGGGTTTCGGGGTCACCGAATTTGCTTTCTGTCGGGTTGCTCATCGGGATATCGATCTCGGCTAAGAAGTTCGTCGGCGCTGCGCAGGGTGCCGCAGCCGCCGACCGGTGACCAGCCCCGCGGAGCTTCAAAGCAAGGCAGGGATCATGGCAGGCACAGCACATAGCGCGCCGTGCTTGCGAAGGTCTGCGTCTGCGGCGTCCAGCGCCGTACGTCGACTTCCAGACGTTTGCGACCCGCCTCTTCGTACAGGCACAGTCGATGCCAGCGAGCACCTTCGTCCTGCGGATTCGGCACCGCCGACGACGATGGCACGCACACACAGGGGATCGGGGCGCCCGGGCCGGCAATACTGTCCAGGCGCGCATCGCGTGCATGGCCGTGCAGGATCAGCTCGGCGCCGACGCGCCGCAGGACCGCTTGCAGGCCGGCGCGGTCGCGCAGCGCCTTGCGCCAGGACACGGCGCCGTCGGCGACCGGATGGTGAAGGAGCACAACACGTGTGCGGCCGGCCTTGCCCTCCTCCCTCAGCAACTGCTCCAGACGAGCGAGCTGATCGCTGCCGAGAGCCCCCTGCGCCAGCAGCGGGGCGGTCGGCAGGGCCGAGTTCAGGCCGATCAGGGTGACGCCCTGATGCCGGTGCACCGTCGGCCAACCGGCCTCGGCCCGCATCCACGGCGCCAGGTGATCGATGCCCTGCGTCGCGACCACCGGCACCAGGGCGTCGTGGTTGCCGGGCACCAGACTGAGCCGGGCGGCCGGGACCAGGGTCTCCAGCCACCGCGCCGCCTGACGGAATTCGTCCGGCAGGGAAAAATTGGTGAGATCGCCGGTCACCACCACATGTTCGATGTCCGGCGATCGCAGGTCGCTGGCCAGCGCATCGAGAATTTCCGGGCGGTGCAGCACCTTGCGCCGGCGCCATGACCAGACGCTGAGCTGGCGCTTGCTGAAGTGCTGCCACAGCGACAGCGCCGGCTCGAACGGCAGGTGCAGGTCTGAGACATGCGCAAACGTGAAGCTGTTCATCGATAATGGCGGTCTACGTTTCGAATCGTGCCGATCATGCCAAATCTGACGCCGTCGCCGTGCGCCGGCTCCGTTGCGGGGAGTGTTCTGTGAGCGCCGCCAGCTCTGCCGCCCTGAGCGGCCAGGTCGTCGGCGAGCTCGTCGGCGACTCGGCGCTGCGTGTCTGGGGACTGTCTCCGCAGGAGCGGTTCGGCCGCCAGCTGGCGCGATTCGGAGTGGCTGTCGACGGCGCGTCCGCCACCGCCCAGCACATCCTGCTGCTGCGTGCCGACTGGGTGTTCGACGACATCCTGGTGCGCGGTCTGGTGGAAGCCGAAGGCAGTCTCGCCCTGCTCGGCGCGGACGAGGCACCGGTTGCGCTCAGGCTGCCGATCGCCGAAGCCGAACAAGGCCGTCGCCTGCTCGCCGAACGGCGTGCACCGGCATCGGTGCGGACCGTCACCGCGGCGACGCTCGGCAGCGCCTACAACGACGTGCTACGCAAACGCGAAGCACCCTACCTGTTGCCGCTGAACCCCGAGAACCATGCGGCGGTCGAGAAGCGCGTCTTTGGCGGCGCCTACAAGGGCGTCACCGATCTGGTCACCCTGTACCTGTGGCCGCGCCCGGCGCGCGCCGTGACGCATTGGTGCGCCCGACTCGGCATCAGCCCCAACCAAGTCACCAGTCTCAGCCTCTTGCTGGTCCTGCTGGCGATGTACGGGTTCTGGACCGGCCATTACGTGCTGGGCTTGCTCGCCGCCTGGCCGATGACCTTTCTCGACACCGTGGACGGCAAGCTGGCACGCGTCACCGTGCGCTCCTCGCCATTCGGCAATGTGTTTGACCACTCCATCGATCTGATCCATCCACCGTTCTGGTGGTGGGCCTGGATCGTGGGCCTGCCGGCCGCCGGCTTCAGCCTGCCGCAGGCCTCGCTGGTGCTCGGCGTGATCGTTGCAGGCTATGTGTTGCAACGGCTCGAAGAAGGTCTGTTCATCACCTGGATCGGCATGGAAATGCACGTGTGGGAGCGCTTCGACAGCCGCTTCCGGCTGATCACCGCGCGCCGCAATCCCAACCTGCTGCTGCTGACCGCCTCGGTGCTGTTCGGCCGGCCGGACCTGGGCATTCTGGCCGTGGCGGTCTGGACCGTGTTGTGCCTGCTCGTTCATGCATTGCGCCTGATCCAGGCCCTGCTCGCAAAACGCCGCGGGCCGCTGCGGTCCTGGCTCGCATCGGCTTCGTGAACGAGAACATCGACGCCCTGCTCGACGCCGAGCTGGCTCGGGGCGCGCCGGAGGTAGCCGTCGCCCTCGCCCGTCAGCTGGCGGAACGCGCCGGCGACGGCACCGCCGCGGTGTTGTTCTACGGCTCCGCCTTGCGCGACACCGCACTCGACGGCGTGCTCGATTTCTACATCCTGCTCGACCGTTGCGCCGACTGGCCAGCATCCAGGACGGCGGCCCTCGCCAACCGTCTGCTGCCACCGAATGTGGGTTACCTGGAGACCGAACTCGGCGGGCAGACGCTGCGCGCCAAATACGCGGTGATGACACTCGCGCAGTTCCACAAAGCGATGTCGGTTCGCGCGATCGACACCACGCTGTGGGCGCGATTCTCCCAGCCCAGCATCTGCCTCTACGCGCGCAGTGAAGCGGACAGGCAAAACCTGCGGGACGCGGTGCGGGCGGCCACCCTTACCGCCGCGCAATGGGCGGCGCTGCTCGGCCCCGAACGCGGCAAGACACTCGACTACTGGCGCGCCCTGTATGCACGCACCTACCGGGCGGAGCTGCGCGTAGAACGCAGCGATCGCGGTGCCGATCTGGTGGCCCGCGACGCCGCGCGCTACGCCGCACTGCTGCCCGCCGCCTGGCGCGCTGCCGGCATCGAATTCGATCATGACGGTGATCAACTGGTACCGCGATCAAGCCCAGCCGAACGCACCGCCGCCGGACGCCGCTGGGCCTTGCGTCAACGGCTGGGACGTCCGCTCAACGCGCTGCGTCTGATCAAGGCCGCCGGCACCTTCGACAACGGCATGGACTACATCGCCTGGAAGGTCGAACGTCACTCCGGTTACCGCCTGGAGCCGACGGAATTTCAGCGGCGGCACCCGGTTCTGGCCGCGCCCGCCCTGTATCTGCGGCTGCGCCGCAACGGCGTGCTGCGTTAGGAACGTTCGTCGACCTGATCCGACATCCGAAAAGACGGATGGCGAGTAGCCCGGATGAAGCGCAGCGGAATCCGGGAACCGGGCGACGGCGGGTCTCGAAATCCCGGTGGGAATCAGAGCCAGCCCGCCTGCCGATACCAATCGGCGGTTTCGGCGAACCCCGATTCCAGATCGTAGCGCGGCTGCCACGCGGCAGGCCGCGCCCATTCGGCCTCGGAGACCGACCAGTCCGGATGACGCAGCTCGCGCAGCTTCTGCGAACTCAGCATCGACGCCGAGCCGAACAGGCGCGCGACATCACCGACCGCCGCGACCCCGCGCAGCAGCGGCCACGGCGCCGCAAACAGTTTCGGGTTCGGGTTGCCGACCGCCCGTGCCGCGGCCCCAAGAACCTCGGCCCAGGAGTACCCCTGCGGCCGCGCGTCGGCCGCGGTGATCACGCGCCCCTGCGGTGGACCCGCGGCCAGCGCGACCAGCAGCGACACCAGATCCTCGACATGAATCAGCGCCGAGCGGGCCGCAGGTGGGCCCAGCATCGGCACCAGACGACCGCGCGCAAGCTGAAAGAACACCAGGGTTTCGCGATCGCCGGGGCCGTAGACCGCGGGCGGACGCAGCACCGTTGCCTGCGCGCCGCGCAGCGTCAGCGCCGCTTCTTCGCCGGCTCGCTTGCTGGCGGCGTAGTTGGACAAGGTCGGTTCACGCGCCGCGAGACTGGAGACGTGCAGGAAACGAGCACCGGGCGCCTCGTTTGCAGCGATCCGCGCCAGCGACTCGGTCCCGTCGCGATTGACGCGGTAGAACTGCGAACGCCGTGCCGCCTTGATCAGGCCGGCC
This sequence comes from Gammaproteobacteria bacterium, assembly GCA_022599775.1. Lineage (GTDB taxonomy): Bacteria > Pseudomonadota > Gammaproteobacteria > Nevskiales > Nevskiaceae > Banduia. The sequence goes on along the minus strand of JAHZLQ010000018.1, from coordinate 39,365 downwards.
ACGTGAATGATCGCATCGGCGCCTTCGACCAGACGCGACAGCGCCGCAGGCTGTCCAAGCTCACCGGCCACGACCTCCGGCCGCAAGCCCTGCCACAGCGGATCGACCGGTTCGCGGCGCAGCAGCAGGCGCACCCGCCAACCGGCATTGGCCAGCGCCGGCACGAGATGCCGGCCGATGAAGCCAGTGGCGCCGGTCACGGCCGCGAGCGGCGCCTGCGCGGAGTTCTGCTGCGGCTGAGTCATCGAGGTCGGTTTTTGAACGGAAGGTCGCGGATACTCGCCGGTGCCGGGGTTGGCTCCACCACCATCCGGCTCACAGCGTCCAAAGGACTGTATAGAACAACAGGGCATTCCTCGACCGATACCTCCCCCGAAATTACTCCCCCATGCCAATGCGACCTGAGACTGCTACCTCTTCACAATTACTGAAGGTAGCCGCCTCTCATGAAACCCGAAATCCAAGCCCTTTCCGCCTCGGAGCAAGCAGTGCCAAGTGCCTCGGCAGCAAAGTCCCGTGGATCCAATGAGTTGACTGCCAAGGCGTCGCGACGGCGATTCTCCTTGCGTGATAAGCGCCGGATCGTTGGCATGGCGCAGAACCTGCCGGACGGCGAGATCGGCGCCCTACTGCGGCGAGAGCTCTTGTATTCACCGCACCCGAGCGCTTGGCGGCAGCAGGTAGCCGCGCTCAACGCAGCAACGCCAGAGCCCAAGCGTGCGTTGCCAATGTTTCGATCCGGCCATTGAAGCGGACATCACCATGTGCTCGAATTTGCTCGCATCTATCGTAATTCCATGATAATAATGGATTATGAGTGATGAAGAACAGGACATCAAAGCGGACATAGAAACGCCTGTCGATCGCGGCGAGATACCGACGACGATGGAGCCGCTGTTGATCCGGGAAAGCTCCGCGCACCGCTCCCGGCTGGCCGATCTGACTGTCGAGCTGACGGAGAAATCGACCGGGCTGAGCCGCAGCCTGCCGCCGCAGATCGTGCGGGCGCTGGCGACGATGGTGCGTTCGATGAACTGCTATTACAGCAATCTGATCGAAGGTCACGATACGCACCCGGTCGATATTGAGCGGGCGCTCAAGGAAGACTACAGCCGCGATCCGAAGAAGCGCGATCTTCAGCTCGAAGCCAAAGCCCATATCGAGGTGCAGCAGTGGATCGACGAAGGCGGCTTGCCGGGTCCGGCCACCTCAGAGGCCTCGATTCTCGCGGTACACCAGCGCTTTTGTGAGCGCCTGCCGGATGATTTGCTCTGGGTGGAAAATCCGGACTCGGGGGAACGCATCCGGGTGATACCGGGCCGCCTGCGTCATCGTGACGTGGCCGTGGGGCGGCATATCCCCGCCAGCCCCGGCGCCCTGCCCCGTTTCATGCGGCGCTTTGAGGACGGCTATGCCAGGCTCGGCAAGGTGGAGACGATCATCGCGGCGGCGACCGCGCATCATCGCCTGCTGTGGATGCACCCGTTTCTGGATGGAAACGGCCGCGTGGCGCGCCTGATGTCCTACGCCATCCTGCGCGAGGCGATGAATACCGGCGGCATCTGGTCGGTGGCGCGCGGGCTGGCACGGCGGGAGCAAGCCTATAAAACCCATCTGGCGGCCTGCGACGAGCCACGCCACGGCGACTATGACGGACGCGGCAATCTCAGTGAATCGCGCCTGGCCGAGTTTGCGGTGTTCTTTCTGGAAACCTGCATCGACCAGATCAACTTCATGGAATCGCTGATCCAGCCCGAGCGTCTGCGCCATCGCATCCTGATCTGGGCCGAAGAGGAAATCCGGCTTGGCAACTTACCGCCACGCGCAGACGCAGTACTCGATGCGGTGCTCTATCGCGGGGAGCTGCCGCGCGCGGATGCCCTCAAGGTTCTGGGAACCGGCGAGCGCCAGGCCCGCAGGATCACGTCGGCCTTGCTGGATGCGGGTGTGCTGACAGCCGCCTCAACCCGCGCCCCTCTGCATCTGGCGTTTCCGGCGAAGCTTGCGGCGCGCTGGCTGCCGGGGCTGTTTCCCGATCAATAAAAATCCCGCGGTAATCCCCCCTCAAATCAGCTGAAAATGGGGGGGGTTACCCGGTGAGCCAGTGGCACAGCCTTGCGCAAAACTGGTGATCTCCTCCGACGGGGCTACATCGGCGTCGCCCGTTGCAACGCCTTGCAGCGCACCAGTTCCGACACCGCTCCAAGGACGCGGTCGGAGATTTTCGCTCAGGCCAGAACTGCATCGACTTGGCGTGGCGGCGCCGACCGAGCGTTTGCCGCAGGCATCCTACCCAGAATCATGTCGACGGCCTTTTCGGCGATCATCATGGCCGGGGCGTTGGTATTGCCGCCAATAAGCGTTGGCATGATGGAGGCGTCAACGACACGTAGCGCCTCACAGCCATGGACACGCAGCTGTGGATCGACCACCGCCATCTCGTCAATGCCCATCTTGCAGGTACCGACCGGATGATAGACCGAGTCCGCGCGCGTGCGGATTACGTCGGCGATCTCCTGGTCCGTCTTCACACCAGCAGTGAACAAGTCTTTACCCACGACGCCGGCTAGGGCGGGAGCCTCCATCAGGCGGCGCGTCAACTTGAAGCCTTCCACCAAATCCTGCAGATCACGAGAGTCCTTGAAGAATGCCGGATCGATTGCCGGAGCATCTTCGGAGTTCGCCGACTGCAGACGCACGGTCCCCGTGCTACGCGGCCGCAACAAGCAGACATGGCAGGACACGCCGTGGCCGAAATGCAGCTTGCGCGCGTGGTCGTCAACGAGGGCGACGACGAAGTGCAGTTGCACGTCCGGTGCCGGAAGGTCCGGACGGGTTTTCAGGAAGCCACCGCCTTCGGCAAAGTTCGAAGTGAAAGTACCCCGACCGGACCGACGGAAACGGAAGAACTCGCGGATCATCCGCAACGCCCCAACCAGCGAGAACCCGATCGAATAACGGAAGGTGCTGCGATATCCGAACACGAAATCCGGATGATCCTGCAGGTTCTGCCCAACGCCAGGCAAATGGTGAATAACCGGGATTCCGTAGCGTTGCAACTCCTTAGTGTCGCCAATGCCGGAGAGCATCAGCAACTGCGGGGACTGGAAGGCGCCAGCCGATAGGATCACTTCGCGCCGTGCGCGCACAAAATGCTCAACCCCATTCAGGCGCACGGCGACACCGACGGCCCGCCGACCTTCGAACAAAATCCGTTGCGTATGCGCACCCGTGAAGACGGAGAGATTCGGCCGCTTCCCCATGTGAGGGAGCAGGTAGGCGCGCGCTGCGCTGCATCGACGGCCGTCCTTCTGGGTCACCTGGTAAAGGCCGACACCTTCTTGGTCGGCCCCGTTGAAGTCGTTGGTCACCCGGAAACCAAGCTGCCGGGCGGCCTCAAGATAGCGGTCATGCATGGCGCTGTCCGTGCGCAGGTCAGAAACCGACAGCGGCCCGTCGTTGCCGTGCCACTCGTTACGAATTTGCTCGTTTCCTTCACTGCGGATGAAGTACGGCAGCACCTCGCGATATGACCAACCGGTATTGCCCAATGCACTCCAGTGGTCGTAGTCGGACTGATGGCCGCGGATATAGACCATGGCATTCATGGCCGAAGAGCCGCCGAGATTCTTGCCTCTCGGCTGATAGCCGCGCCGTCCGTTCAAGCCTGACTGCGGTTCGGTGACGAATGCCCAGTTACCGATCCTGGTCGGCATCATCACCACGGCGCCAATGGGCACATTGACCACCATGTTGTCGCCGCCGCCGCCGGCTTCCAATAGACAGACGGAGACCTTCGGATCCTCCGTCAATCGGCCGGCGACGACGCAGCCTGCCGAACCGCCGCCGACCACGATGTAGTCGTATTCCTTGTCCGGACGCTGACTCAATCTGTGTTCTCCTCGTACTTCACCTCAACCAGGCTCGTGGCCACGGCCCACCGAGCTGCGGCGCGTTTCACCCGCAACCAACAATTCTTGTACTGCATGGCTCTCCCGACCGCGGGCTTTCGGCTCCAGGTTGTTGTACGGCTCCGGAAAGCCCACTTCTCTAGGCCTGCCGTCATCTGTATTTTTGGTTGTCCATGCGTTCGAGCATTGCGGTGCGCCAAGCCGACCGGTGTAACGTCGGTCCGCTTGGCGTTTGTCATACCGGTACGAAATCCACCTTGTCGCGTACCGCGCAATCCGGGCAGGCCCAGTCGTCCGGCACCCGGTTCCACGTCGTTCCCTGGGCGATGCCCTCGGACGGCTGTCCACGGCTCGGCTCGTAGATGTAGCCGCAGTTCGGGCACTGGAAGCATGCAGCCGTGTTGGCCGACGCTGCTGTACTTGATGCCGGCTTCTGGCTCACCGGCGTAGCCGACACCGGAGCCTGCGGGTCCGTCCACTTGCGGATCAGCGCGTCGCGACGCGATGGCAAGAGATTCGCCTTAGTCAGGTCGCCCCTGTGATGGTTAACGACCAGCGGATCCATGACGCGGAACCAGAGTGGCGGCACATAGGCGAGCAACAGCATTGAGGCATAGCCAGATGGCAACTGAGGGCAGTTGTCGAAGTGCCGCAGCGCCTGATAGCGACGCGTCGGGTTGGCGTGGTGATCCGAATGCCGTTGCAGTTGGTACAGCACCAAGTTCGTCACGATGTGGTTGCTATTCCAGGAGTGGCGCGGCTGACAGCGCTCGCGACGACCACTCGCCTCAACCTGTCGCAGCAAGCCGTAGTGCTCCAGGTAGTTCACGACCTCAAGCAGAGCAGCGCCGTACATGGCCTGGGCCAACAAGAAGAGGAACGCGTAGGGTCCGAGCCAAACCGTGAGGGCGCCGAACAGGGCAACGGTCATCGCCCAAGCTTGCAGGTTCTCATTCCCCGGCGACCAGACCGATTTCCCGCTGCGTTCCAGGCGGAGCTTTTCGAGCGCCCAGGCCGAGCGCAAGCTGCCAATCACCGTGCGCGGCAGGAACTGCCAGAAGGTTTCGCCCATCTTCGAGCTGGCCGGATCGTCCGGCGTCGCCACGTTCTTGTGGTGCCCCTTGTTATGCTCAATGAAGAAATGACCGTATGCCACCGGCGCCAAGGTGATCTTGGCCAGCCAGCGCTCCAACGAGCCGGTCTTGTGCCCGAGCTCGTGAGCCGTATTGATGCCGATCCCATTGACCATCCCAACGGAGACCACGAGGCCCAGCATTTCCCACCAAACCAAATCGCCAGTCACAGCCAACCACGCGCCGAAGATTGTCGCCGCGTACTGGCTGGGGATGTAGGCGTAGACGATGATGCGGTAGTAGCGATCCTCAATCAGTCGCGGGACCGCCGACTCAGGGGCGTTCACGGGATCAGTGCCGATCAGGTAATCAAGCAGCGGCACCACGGCATAGAACACGAAGAAAAATGCCCAGTACAGGGCCCCGATCTGGAGCTTGTACGCTGCAAATAGCAGAAGCATACCCAGTACCGGAAGAGCCGGACTCAGTAGCCAAAGCCAGCGCTTACCGTCCTTCCAATTAGACGCGTCGCCGCCGGCCAAGGTCCCAGCGCTAGATACAATCATTGCTCTCCTCCTACTAAATGTTTTATCCGATTATCCTGAACGCAGTCGGATGGTCATTCTTATCTTTTTCCGCCAAGATGTAGTCATAATCGGTCACATCTTGTGAGCGGATTTTGATGCCTACTGACGACTTCCCGGTCCCAGCTCGTTACTACCAGCGTCTTGATGATGTGCTGGCGCATCACGGATTCCGGCTCCGGGATGCCCTCGCCCAAATGTCCCTGCCGACAGATGCGTTCGATGCGCCGGACTGCAATCTGCGTTACTCGCAGGTCGAACGACTGATCGCCGTCGTCGAGCGGATCAGCGGCCGATCCGACCTCGGCTTCGAACTCGGCCACTTTCTTACGCTCAGCTCACACAGCATCGTCGGCTTCGGGATGCTCGCGAACCCGACCGTCGACGATGCCCTGCGGTTCCTGGCACGCTACTTCCGGCTGGTCATGCCGAGCTTCCAGCTGAGGTACGTCAGCAAACCGGACCGCGGCGAGCTGCATTTCCGACCGATCATCGCCATGAGTCATCGAAGCCTGGCCTTCCACCTCGAAGCGATTGCGATGGCGGCGCTGAGGGATGTAAAGGACCTGATCGGCAGCGATCCACCGCCACTGCGCGTCGAGTTCTCCATTGAAGAACCCCGTCACGGAGAGCGATACCGCGCGATCACGGACCTGAGATGCTTCTTTGGTGTGCTTAGGGAGCCCGGTGTCAGTTTGATCTTCGGCGCGGACTTACGCGGTTTCCCGCTGTCAATGTCGGACACCAACGCTCTCCGGGTCGCCGAAGAGCGCTGCCAGGCTCGCCTGCGGCACCTGAGCAGTGAGAAGCGATACTCGGAATGGGTGACGATGACCCTGCGCGAGGTCGGAAACGGTGGGCCTTCGCTCGATGGAATGGCGAAGCTTCTCAACCTCTCGTCCCGGACGCTGGCGCGGCATCTACAACGCGAGGGCACTTCCTATCGCAATCTTGCCGCCAACGCCCATCATGAGCTGGCGTGCGAGCGTTTGTTGGGCGGCAGCCAGAGCATTACCGAGATCGCTTATTCGCTCGGCTATACCAACTTGTCCAACTTCACACGCGCGTTCCGCATACATGCGGACTGCAGCCCAAGCGAGTTTCGTAGACGAAATCGCCCGCCAAAAAGCAAAAAGCGGGCGTAGCATGGGACCGAGTCGAATGGCGCTCAGTCAAACCACATTTGCACGATATGTGCTGGGGTGCGGAATCTCAATCAGGCGTATCGGCGCTGCGTCAAAAGTGCATAGGGTTTGGGGTATCGCTTGATACATCGTGGCTCACGTCTGCCGCTGCGATCCGGCAACGCCGCGTCCGCCATCGCGCGGTGAGGTGAGGCGATCAATCGTCGGGCATCCCGGGCGGCCAAACCTTCTCTACAAAGCTGTGGCTCCCATTGGCGCAAGGCCTGCGTGCTGGCCTTGAAACTGATGCATCGAGGTGTCACGCCCGTGTCCTGTGCGGCATCCAACGTCATCAAACGAATGGCGTTGTAGACGATCAGGTGCATCAGGATTTCCTTTTCCGATGGCGAAGCGGCTTAACTTAGCGCCATTCCAGCCTGGCCCCCAGTCTCTTCTCTATTCTGCTCTGCGCAGAATTCTGCTGCGACTGAGTCATCGGGATCGGTTCGGTTAAGGCTGCAGGAAGCAGCACGGCGCCAGAGGCGCCCCCAGGCTCGTTAGAATACTTGCCTATGCTGCGGGCGGCATCCGCCGCCCCCCCCCCCCGACCTGTCCGATGCACGTCGCCTTCATCTACAACGCCCAGCTTCACCAGATTCCGCATTCGCTGCCGATTGCGCTCGAACTGGCAGCGCGCCATCCCGATATCCATGTGGATGTCGCTGCCGTCAGCGAACGGCATCTGGACTTTGCGCGGCGTCTCGCCCGGCGTTACGGACTGGAGGCGCCGATCGAGTACCGGCTGCTGAAGCGCCCCTGGGAAGCGCGGCTGTATGCCACGCTCAGTGGCGCATTGGCGCCACTGAAGAAACGCACGCTGATGGCCAATCTCGACTATTTGTCAGGCTGTGACGCGCTGGTTACCCCGGAACGGACTTCGCTCGTGCTGCGGCGCAGCGGAAAACTGCCGCACACGCGGATGATCTACACCGGCCACGGTGCCGGAGACCGTGCGATGGCCGTAGCGCCTGAAATACGAGAATTCGATTTCGTGCTCACCTTCGGTCGCAAGCTCGAACAGCGGCGCCTGGAACTCGGGCTGATCCGGCCGGGCGCCTATGCCACCGGCGTATATGCCAAGTTCGACTGGATCATGGCGAGCGGTCCGCGTGCGCCGTTGTTCGACAATGGGCGGCCCACCGTGCTGTACAGCCCGCACTTCGATCCGGCGCTGTCGTCCTGGCCACGGTTCGGGCGCCGGGTGCTCGACCACTTCGCCGCCAGCGAGCGCTACAACTTGGTGTTCGCACCGCATGTGCGCCTGTTCGAACCGCCGCGTCCGTCGAAGTACCGCGCGTTCCGCGAGTACCTTGGACTGCCCAACATTCGTATCGATCTCGGCAGCGAATCCAGTGTGGACATGAGCTACACGCTCGGTGCCGACGTCTACATGGGTGATGTCAGTAGCCAGGTCGCGGAGTTCCTGCTCAAGCCCCGCCCCTGCCTGTTCCTGAACGCGCGAGGCATCGCGTGGCAGGGCGATCCGAACTATCGCTTCTGGTCGCTGGGGCCGGTACTCGATCACCTCGACTGGCTCGACGATGCCGTGCAACAGGCGATCGACAGCCATCCGCAGTACCAAGCACTGCAAGCGGCCTACTTCGAGGAAACCTTCGGTGGTGCCGGCCAGGGCGAGGTTCCCTCGTCGCGGCACGGCGCCGACGTCATCGCGGACTATCTGCGCCGGACACCGAAGTAGCCAGCGGGAACTTGCGCCAGCGCCGCTGGTGCCAGCTCCACAATTCCGGATGCGCCAGCACCCGGGTCTCGGTGGCGGCGAGCAATCGCGCCAGATCAGCTTCCAGTGCGGCTCCGGCCTCGAACTCGATCGGCGTTCCGATCTCGAAACGCCAGCGCGGCGAGGCGGCGATGGTGGCCACCGGCAAGACCGGTGCACGCGCATGGCGCGCCAGTTGCGCCGGCCCGGCGGGCATCGGCATGTCCTTGCCGAGAAAGCGTTGCAGCGTGCCGTCCTCGGATTTCTTGACGCCCTGGTCCAGCATCAGGAACACGATGCGGCCCTGGCGTAGGGCAGCGAGCATCTGGCCGTAGGCCTTGATTCCGGTATTCGCCAGAATGCCCTGGATGCCGTAGCGCTCCAGGCCCTCGTGGAAGAATCCGGCGGACATCATGAGGGCCTCGCGATAGACCACGCTAACCGGCCAACCGGCATTGGCAAGACCCACAGTGAGCAGCACGCCGTTGCCGCTGTGCGAAGCCAGCAGGATCGCACCACGGCCGCCCGCCATCGCCGCCTGCAGGTGCTCCAGACCGTCGACTTCGCAATGCGCGGCGAGCCGCGCCTCGTCGATCGGACGGTCGAACATCGCCATGATCTCCGAAACCGCCCCATTGTTGACGCGATACGACCGACGCAGACAGGCGCGAACCTGGGGATCATCGGGCGACCGGCCCAGCAGCGCCGCTAGATCGGCCTGCTGCCGACGGCGCGAAGTCCACATCAAACAGAACTGCAATTCGCCGAGCGCGGCGCCGAGACTGCGGGCCCGTTCGAATCCGGCGATACGCAGCAGTTGGCGGATCGCGCGAAACATCCAGCGCCGTCGCGCGCGCTTCAAGCGCAGCGCCAGCCGCGGTTTCGGCTCAGTCATCGGCCAATGCGTCGCTAACAGACATGCCGGACTGCAAGGCGATATGCCCCCCGGCAAGCCGATAAACGTGATCGGCCGCACCCAGCAATTGGCCTTGATGCGCCACCGCCAGCATCGTCAGTTGGCCCTTGAGATGACTCACGGTCTCGACCACGGCGGCCTGGGCCTCGGCGTCGAGGCTGCTGGTGGCTTCGTCGAGGATCAGCAGACGCGGCTTGTGCACCAGCGCGCGCGCGATCGCCAGACGCTGACGCTGCCCGCCGGACAGGCGTGAGCCGCCCTCGCCAACGCGCGTCTGCAGACCTTCCGACATCGCCTCCACGAATTCCAGCGCATCGGCCGAACGCAGCGCTTCGCGCAGATCGTCCTCGCTCAGATCGGTCTCGCCCAGACTCAGGTTGTAGGCCACCGATTCGTTGACCATCACTGAATCCTGCGGGACATAGCCGATCTGGCGGCGCCATTGCCGCAGGTCGAGTTCGGCCAGCGACACGCCGTCGATCAGGATGTGGCCGGATTCCGGCTGCAACAGGCCCACAACGAGATCCAGCAGCGTGGTCTTGCCGGCGCCGGACGGACCGACGATGACCGTCAGCGCACGCCCCGGCACCTCGAAACTCTCGCGCGCCAGGATCGGGCGGCCGTCACCATGGCCGAAATGCACGGCGTCGAAACGGATGCCCTCGTTCAACTGCACCGTACGCGTGCCGCCGCGCGGTTCGCTCTGCGCGCGCGCGTCCTCGATGTTGTCGATCAGCGACCAGTAGGCGCTCTCGCGCACCACCACCTGCTGGAACGCGCGTTGCCCCTTGGACAGATAGCTGACCACACGCGCCAGCAGGAACAGCATTACCAGCACCGCCGCCAGCGGCATCTTCAGCACCACCAGGCTCAGAAAGAAGCCGATGCCGACCATGATCGCCAGCAGCGGTTCCTGCAGCGCCGTCAGCGCCTCCTTGCTGATCACCTGCCGGCGCAACGCGCGACGCAGCTGCCGGGTCTGATCGGACAGCAGCGCATCGACGTGATCCTCGCGCGCCATCGCCTTGAGCGGCTTGGCGGCGGCGAGCTGTCCGCTGATCGCCGACAGCAGCGTTCCGAGCAGGCGCGTCTGGTGCTGGCCGGCACGGCGCGAGCTGCGGATCAGCGTCTGCAACACCGTCAGCATCAGACCGCCGGCGACCACCGCGGCGACACCGGCCTGCCAGGAGATCGTCAGCGCGATGACCATGTAGATCATCGAATTGAGCACCATCGCCGACATTTCGGCGCTGTACTGGAACGCCTCGGACGCACGCTGCGCCTCGGTGGCCACGGCGTTCGAAAGCCGCCCTACCGACTGCTGTAGGTAATACTTCCAGCGCGCGCCCATCACGGCGCGAATCAGCGCCAGACGCAGATCGGTTGCGATATGCGCCACCGCGTAGCCGACCTGCCGATTGGCCAGCAGGCTCAGCACGGCCTTGAGCCCGATCAGTATCGTGGCCAGGCTCAGCAGTACCGGCGCGGTCGGTTGCAGGCCGAGAGTTGCGGCAACACGCAGCGCCACCTGCTCCGGCAGGGACGGATCGGCGGTATCGCCGTCGGTCGCCAGCGTCAGCATCGACAACAGCATCGACAGACCCAGGCCATCGAGCAGGCCGGCAACGAATACCGCGCCCAGCGCCGCTGCGCTGCGCCCCGGATAGGCGCGCACGAAGGCGCCGATCATCGGCCAGGCGCCGCGGCTGGCGGCCGCGGCCAGTGATGGCGCTTTCGGGGCCTTCATGGCTGCAGGAACCGCAGAACCGGGCCCGGGGAAATGCTCAGGGGCCGCGCCGGATCGGCGTCGAATCCCTCACCGTCGAGCGAGTAGCCGCGCAATCCGCTGATCTGCAGACTCGGACAACGGCCGCTGAGATAACCGTTCTCCACCGTCATCGCCCTGGTGAATCGACCGGTGAGAATGTGCGGCAGGCCGCGCCAGAATCCGCGCGCACCGGCTTTGATGACGGTGACGCGCAGCACGCCTTCCCCGCGCGCCGCGTACGGATTGAACCAGCCGCTACGGTGCTCCAGCGTGGTCGCGATGAACACGCCGGTGGGCGCGCGCAGGCGCCCGGCGCCATCGGCATCGACATCCAGGATCGGCCGCGGCGGGAGGCGCGGCCGACCGAACAGAGCCGACAGACCCAGCTGGAGCACACACCACAAGGTGCTCAGATGTCCGCTGCGCAGCCAGCCCGAACCACGATGGCGAAACTGCTGGCACTCCCGAACCACGTCATCGACCAGCGCGGCGCCGACAAAAAAACCGTAGCGCGGCGGCGCCGGCGCCTGCTCCACACACAAGGTGTGACGCTCCTCGACCACCATCTCGCAATGCGGCTCGCGCGCCTGCCGCAGAGCGCGTTCCAGGGCCGCCAGCGTGTTTCCCTGCGGCTTGAGGTCCGCCGCCGTGAGATTGGTGCGCCCGCCCGGCAAGACCAGCAGCTCGGGCTTCCAGCTGCCCTCGGGCAAGCGCGCCAGCGCGTCCACGATGGCGTGCACCGTCCCGTCCCCGGACAGCACCAGCACATGGCGCTGACGACGCGACAGGATCGATCGCAGGGCGATATCGACCGAGCACGGATGGTCGGCCTCGACCACCTCGGCGCCAAGCGCCCGCGCCAGCGCCGCGGCCCGCGCAGCGAGACCCTTGCGCGATGCACGGAAGCTGCGCGGATTGACGATCAGACAAGGCGGCGGCGCGGTGTCGGCCTGGCTGACCGGCGCCGTAGTGAGCCCGGAGGCGCTAACGCTCAAGAGTGATGGGACTCCGGACGCCAGACCGGCATCGCCGATGCGGTGGGTGGCGTCTGTAGCGCCGAACGCAGCAATTGCTGCGCGGCGACGAAAAAGTTGGGGCAGTTGGCGGCGTGATACGGCGTGCCCGGCGGCAGCGCCTGCATCAGTCGCCGGTGCGCAGTGCCGAGATTGTGATACGGCATCGACGGAAACAGATGATGCAGCGCGTGATACCGCAGACCCACTGGAAACAGCAGCATGGTGAGCCAAGTCTGTCCGGTGATGTTGATCGAATCCGCAATCTGCTGCGAACGGCTCAGAACCTCACCGCGATTGGCATAGCGGTGCGCGGCCAGATTGCGCACCCAGTTGAGGCTCAGCGTCCAGGCCAGCAGGGCATAGCCCATGAGCAGCTGCCCCAGGCTGATCCGGTGCGTGAACACCAGCGCACAGATCACGGTGAGATAGAGGAAGCACAAGGCTTCCACGATCAGCAGATGCCGTTCGTCCCGCTTAGGGAAACGCTTGCGGTAGTAGGGATTGGAAACCGCCGCCGAAGCCGCCGTCAGCACCCATTCGCGAAACCGGCGATTCAGATGCGACAGCGGTCCCAGGACACCAAAGCGGACGATCATGAATAGCGGCAGCAACGGCGCCTGTACCAGATACTTGACCGTCTCCCGAATCGGCGAAGCGGCCAGCGGCAGATACTCTCCATCCATCGGCGTGCCGAAGCGCTTGGGACTGTGATGCTCGACATGGTTGCGGTACATCACCCAAGGCATCAACAGCGGAATGCCCAGCAGCAGATTCCAGACGCGACCGAAGCCGGGCATCTGGCCGCGCGGGAAATGCACGAGCTCGTGAATGAAGGTGCCGGCGCGGAAGAACAGGATGCTCGCGCCGAGAAAGGCGGCGATCTGCAACAGACTCCACGGCGCGGCCAGGAAGTACACCATTGTGAGCGCCCAGGCGCCGCCCGCGCTCAGCAACAGATCGGTCCAGTAGATCGCCGGCGAACGCCCGAACAGATCGGCCACGATCGCATGCGCCTGCGGTATCCAGGCGAAATCCTCGACGATGGGATCGTTGCTCGCGGCGTCTGGCGCCGATCGGGGCACGGTTGCGGTTGCAGTCACGGCTACTCGACAAAACGGGAATGCCAACAACGGAAGGATAGGACCGCGCGCAAGGGTCGGCAAGCATGCGGCGGCGCGCACCGCCTCTACGAGTCTTGATCTCAGCGCGCGATCGGCTCCACCGGGTCACCGACCCGCAGCACACCGGTGCTCCGCGCCAACAGATTCTGGCCGAACATCACCTCGCTGCCGACGCGGCGATAGCTCGCCAGGGTGCGCAGTGGTTCCCCGCGCGGATCGCGCTCGGCGGTGTCGGGATCGATCGTCGTGAACTTGCAGCGGGCGCAGGGCTTGAGTACTTCGAACTCGACCTTGCCGATACGAATATGCGTCCAGTCATCCTCGGCATGGGCCAGCGTGCCGCTGACGACCAGGTTCGGTCGAAAGCGCAGCATCGACAACGCACGGCCTACGCGCTGATTGAGGCCGCTCAGCGAGGCTTCGGAAATAAGCAGCATCGGATAGGCGTCGGCAAAGCTGACTTCATCCTCGGGCCGCACGCGCGACGACCCGATCGGCCGCCGCGCGGCAGCATCCTGGTACACCAGCGTGGCTGGCATGCCCAGGAAGTGGCTGATCCATTCATTGGCTTGCGGCGCCGCCGGCAAGGCCTGGACTTCACTGTTCCAGACGATGACGGGCGCGCGCGTCTGGTCGGACTCGGGCTGCCGCACCAGGATCTCCGGCAAATCCGGCGCCGACAGCATCAGGCCAGATTCGACGATGCGCGCGCGAACCAGCGTCAATCGCGGTTGCTCGCGACCGGTGATGAAACGGCCATCGGCATCGACGATCATCCAGCGCCGGTCACCCTCCAGTCCCCGAGCTTCGACACCGGCCTGCTGCACGGACACGGCGGCGCAGGATTTGACGGGGTAGAGGTAGGTGCCGCTGAGCGTCGCCATGGTGCGCGACTCACTTCTTCTTCGGGGACACCCACATGTTAATCGAGGCGCGGAACACGGTCTGGCCGGCCGTATCGCTGACCTCGACCCGGACCGGGTAGTCCGCCGCCACGCCGAACACGCTGCCGGCTTCGGGCGTGGCCACGGCCTTGAGGTCGGTTCCGGCCTTTTGCAGATATTCCACACTCATACCCTTGGGAATCCAGCGATGGCTAGCCGGCACGGTGGCTTCCATCAGCATGCCGGCGGCCAGTTCGGCCATGTTGCACATCGCAATGGCGTGCACGGTGCCCAGATGATTGGTGACGGAGCGACGTTTGCGGATATGCACTTCGGCGTATTGCGCACGCATCTCCTTCACCAGGGGATGAATGCTCGAAAAATAGGGCGCCTTCAGGCAGATCGCACGCGTGAACAACTGGCGCCCCATCGGCACCGCCGCGAAACGACGAAACAGGGCAAGCGTGCTCGGGACGGATTCGGACATGACGGGCTCACAAGGTGCAGGGATCGGAAAATCTAATTCACCGTGCCCGAACAATGCAGATTGCCGCTTCGCTCAGGCCTCCGGCGGCGGTCGGTCCGGCGGCGGCGGTGTGTGCAGTTCAGGACTGAGCCGCTGCGGCCCGTCGCCCTCCGGATACGGCGGCTCCGTCGCCGAGGACGATGAATGCAGTTCGGTTCTCAGGCGCGGCAGATAGTCCGGATAGTCGCGCTGGATCATGTCGATCACGGCTTCGCGTACGCGGCAGCGCAGATCCCAGGCGCGCGGCGCGTCCGGCGCCGTGACCAGGGCGCGCAGCTGTATTCCGCGCTCGGTGCTGTCGGTGACCTGCAACATCGCAAGACGCCCGTCCCATTCGGGTGCGCCCTCACAGGCGCGCTTGATTTCGTCGCGAATCGGCTGCAGCGGCATGCGGTAATCGACCCACCAGTACACCGAACCGATCAGGCGCGAGCTGTAGCGCGTCCAGTTCTGGAACGGGTGGTCGATGAACCATTGCAGCGGCAGCACCAGGCGGCGTTCGTCCCAGATGCGCACGACCACGTAGGTGGCCTTGATCTCCTCGATCCAGCCCCATTCGCCTTCGACGATGACCACGTCCTCCAGGCGGATCGGCTGGGTCAGCGCGATCTGTATGCCGGCCAGCAGGTTCGACAGCACCGGCCGCGCGGCGAAGCCGATGACGATGCCGGCAACGCCGGCCGAGGCCAGCAGGCTGGCGCCGAGCTGGCGCACGCCGGGGAAGGTCATCAGGGCTGTCGCGACGCCGATCACGCAGACCCCGAAGATCACCATGCGCGTCAACAGCTGCGCCTGGGTATAGATGCGACGGGCACTCAGTTCGCCGCGCTTGATGTCCGGCTCGGTGGCCTGCAGCACGCGGTCACCGATCCCGCGCGCGAAGCCGGCGCCGGACAGGGTCACGAACAGGATCAGCAACAGTGTGGTGATGTGTTTGATCAGCCCCAACCAGGCGAATTCGCCGGGCGCCGCATCCCAGAACACCAGCAGCGCCACCAGCGGCCAGACCAGGCTCATCGGCTTGGCGGCACGCATCATCATCGCGTGGGTCAGGCTGGTCTCACGCAGAACACGGCGCCCGATGAAATACAGCAGCTGCCCGAACAGCGCCGCGGCGACGGCGATGCCGAAGGCCGTGAGGATCGTGGCGATGGCGGGGTGTGCCGCAGCGTCCAGCGTCTGCGTCAATTGCTCGATACGATCATCCATTCGGGATTGGCAGGCAAGTTTGTGACCAGGGGCCCGATCCTGGCAGGCACCGACTGTATCGCAGCTGAGGTGAGGCTCGGGGTCGTCCTGGCATTTTGACCCACTGCCTTGGGGCCCGAAGACTTCAACGCCGGCCTATCTCGGGCTCCAACGCGACGGTCTTGAGGAAGTGGACAATCGCTTCGGCGCCACGATCGGCACTACGGCCCGGAACCACCTCACCCACGGTGTAGCGGAAGTAGTCGCGCTGGCGTCGTTCGAACGTGGACAGCGACCCCAGGCTGGCATCGTCCAGCGCCGCTTCGAGCTGGTCCACCCGTTCGATCACCGGCCCAAGACTCCAGAACCGGTAGTGCGGATCATGCCGCCAGTCGATGTTCCTCGGGTTCAGAAACACGCAGGCCCGGGGTCTGGCAATGAACTCCACGACCTGGCTGCTGACATCGCCCAGGTAGACATCCGCCTGCCGGGTGTAGCTCATGTCGACGCATCGTTCGCTGCCGAGATCGATCAGCATGTGGGGCAGCTTCTGAAAATTCGCGAAACGGCGGTATTTGGCGGGTGATGGCGCATCGAACAAGCGCACGTGGGGCGCGAAGACCAGGTTGTACTTCGTGCTTGCGGCGAAGTATTCGAGGATCTGCCACCCGATCAGCGGCCATGACGAGAATTCGGGATCGAAATGCGGGTTGTAGAGGATGGTCCGGCGATCGTTGTCGAACAGGCGGGCGCCGCCTTGGTGGGCGTGCGCGGTCCAGTCCAGCTTCGCGTAGACGCCGGTCACGTAACGCCCCTGCCTCGCATAACCCAGCTCCACCAAACGATCGGCCTGCTTTTTCCCCGGTAACAACAGAAAATCGAAGAGTGCCGTCTGCGCAGAGAATGTCACCTCGCGATCACCGGCTCCGTGTTCGGTACCCACCAGCCGGAGACGCGGAATCAGGCGTTTGAGGTAAGTGGATGTCCTTTCGGGTACGACGATCGCATCGAATCCGGACAGATAAAGACGATTGGCCTTCAGCGTGGCCTTCTTGCCGCGCACGGCACCGCCGTAACACAGCAGGCTCACCAGCCAGGGCCGATGCAGGCGGTCGAGACGGATCGCAGCCGAAACCGCATTGCGCTCAAGCAAGCTGCGAATGAACTTCAGATTCCGCCCGGAGCCCGTCACATGGACATCGACCTCCGGGTACCGGCTGGCCAGGGCAACGGCGATCGGCAGCGAATGGAGCACCTGATGCGCCTGGGCGATAAAGGAAAAACAGATTCGCGGGCGAGAGGATCGCGAGGCCGATCCATCGCCGCCGATCGCCGCCCAGTCCGCAAGACGACCGTTTCGACGGGCATGGGCATCCAGACCGGACAGGCGTGCGAGTACGAATCCCATGATATAGCTGAGCAGCGCCATGAGCTCGCCAGTGTCGATCAGCATCTCGAACACATGATGTGACACGGCCGTTCCGCCCTGGACGACCCAGCTTACATGCGCCACCGACTGAGCCGCTGCGCCCCCCCACATGATCTTTACCAGCATCGGGGTGGTCGCGTATTGCTGCACTGCCGTGAATACGAGCGCGGAGGCGATCATCCAAACGGCGATGAGCACGCGGAAGTCGACAGGGTACCGTCCGTCCGCCGCTGTCTCGACACCCCAGACCATCAACATGCCGGCGCAGCCCACAAGCCAGGCGTTGCGCGACATCGGATGGGTCCATTGACGCAGGGCCTGGAACGCGGCGAAGGCCAAGCCGAGCGACGCGATCAAGTCGCTGGACAGCTCGATGGGCGAACCCTGCCGCCGAACCGGAACGTCGGCCACGACCTGCATGACGATCGTGGCAATGACATAGGCAGAGGCAGCCAGCAGCAACCATCGCTCGCATATCCGTGCCCAGTCGACCGTACGACTCTGAACCCCCGCTACCATCAACGCTCTCCAGGAACTCTGCGCTTGTGATGCGCAACCCATCGTTGCGACGTCAGGCTCGCCGCAGTCGGCAAGCAACGCCCCCGCCAAGCGTCGAATGCAACATTGCCATGCGTCACCCCGGCAGGACTGTATCGCAGCCGGGACGCACCAGCGACTCCGGACCGGCTACTCGTCGGCGCCCTGAGTGCGGATGTGCAGCAGCAAGCCGCAGTGCTTGCAGTGCACGGCATCCATGTCATGACGGGTCAGCCCGCAGTCCGGGCATTCGTGGCTCACATGCGGCGGCCGGAAGATCGCCTGAATCAGTCGCAGGAACAACGATACGCCGACGATCATGATGACCACCGACAGCAGCCGTCCTGCCGAGCCGACCATGACGATATCGCCGAAGCCCGTCGTCGTCAGCGTGGTCACGGTGAAGTACAAGGCGTCGATGTAGTTGTTGATGCGATCGTTGACGCGCGCCTGCAAGGCGTACACCGCGGCCGATACCACGAACACGAACACCAGCAGGTGCGCCGCGCTGAAGATCACCAGTTCGTGCCGTCGGAAGAAGCGCGACTGCGTGCGCAGCACCGTGAGTACATGATACGAACGCAGCAGACGCATCGCGCGCAACACCCGCAGGAACGCGAAGTTCTCGGTCAGGCTCGGCGCCAGCAGCGACAGCACCACCACCAGATCGACCAGCACCAGCGGCCGCGAAAAGAACGCCAGACGGTCGCGTGCGACCCACAGGCGCAGTCCCCACTCCACCGCCAGCAGTCCGCCGAGCGCGTAGTCCGCGTAGGTCAGCCAGGGCGAACGCGGCAGGAAGGTGGTGAGCATGAAAAAGCCGATCATGGCCACGTCCAGCGCCAGCATCGTGCAGGCAGGCGGTGTCGCCTGCACGCCGACGTAGGGGTCGACCCAGTAGCGCACACGGTCCCGCACGGTATTTCCGGTATTCGGCATGGGCGGCAGTGTACCCGCGGGCTCGCCTGGGCCTGTTGGCGGATCGCTACGATTCATGCGATTCACCCTGCGCCGCGCGGCTGCCAGCACGGCGCGCGGAGCGCCGCGCCAGTTCCTGCATGTCGCCCACACGGTCGGACTCGTCCATCACTTCCAGACCCAGCAACTCCTCGATCACGTCCTCGAAGGTGACGACACCGACCGAGGCGCCATATTCGTCGACCACCACGGCCAGCTGTTCGCGCCGATCCACCAGTTCGCGCAGCAGACGCGGGATCACCATCAGGTCCGGCACGATCATGACCTCGCGCTGCAGACTGGATACCGCTTCGTCGCCCTGCCCGTCCGCCTTGGCCGCAAGCAAGTCCTTGCGCATGACCATGCCGATCACGCTGTCGACGCTGCCGCGATACACCGGCACGCGCGAGAACTGCAGGCGCGGTCGCCGCTCCAGAAATTGCGCCACGGTCTCGTCGGCATCGGCCGCGATCACCACGGTGCGCGGCGTCATGATTTCGCGCACGCGCTGCTCGCGAAAACGCAGCAGGTTCTGAATGACACGATGTTCCTCCTCGCCGAGCCGGCCTTCCTGCAGACCGAGTTCGCTCATCGCCAGAAACTCACGGCGGCTGAACACCGATTCCGCACCATCGCGACTGAGCCAGTGCGTCAGCATGCGTCCGAACCAGACCAGCGGAAACAGCACCATCACCAGAGGCCGCAGGCACAGCGCCGTGGGCACCGCCAGACGCTTCCAGTGGTTCGCACCGAGCGTCTTGGGCACGATCTCGGAGACGATCAGTATCGCCAGCGTCATGCCGGCTGCCACCAGCGCCTCGTAGTGCAGGCTGTAGCCGAATATCCGCACGCCACCGCTGCCAAGCAGCTTGTTGGCCTGCGCGCCCACACCAATCGCACCAATCGTATGGGCGATCGTGTTGAGTGACAGGATCGCCACCAGCGGACGCTCGATATCGCGTTTGAGTGCGTCCAGCAGACCGGCGCCGCGGCGTCCGCTGGCGAGCTGTTCGGAGACGAAGCTGGGCGTGATCGACAGCAGCACCGCCTCCCACAGCGAACAGGCGAACGAGGTCGCCAGCGCCAGCAGCAGAAACAGCAGCAGTAGTGTCATGTGCGGCGCGGCTCGGACGGGAACAGGATCGAAGCGGCCGAACGTAGTGCCACGTACCCGTACGCGGGCTGAGCCCGCCCTCTCGGCGTCTTCAGCGCTGCGCGCCCAGATACCGGTCCAGCGTCTCCTGCCACTGCGGCGCCTCGGTAACCCGCAGCAGGGCCTGATTGATCGGTTTGCGCAGACGTGAATCGCGCGGCAGCGCCAGCGCGTAGTCCTCTTCGCGCACCAGCTCCGGGAGCACGGTCAACCGGTCCAGTTTCTGTCGGAAAATACGGGACTGCAGGATCGGCGCGTCGTACAGCACGGCGTCGACCTGGTTCGCGCTCAGACGGCGCAAGGCTTCCGCGGGATCGACAACCGAGGCGATCGCCAGACCGTCGCCACGCGCGAAGTCTTCGCTGGTTGAGCCGGTCACAGAGGCCACACGAACGCGCGGCAGATCGCTCACGCCGGTCACCTGCGTGCTCAGCCGCCCGACCGTGATCGACGAGGCGATCGCCGCGGTGAAGCCGCTGATCGTGATGATGCTGGCGAACATCCAGACCAGGCCGATAACGCGCCCGCCGAACGAGGCCGGCGCCTTGTCGCCATATCCGACCGTGGTCATGGTCACCGCCGACCACCAGAACCCGGAGCCGATACCCTGTGCCGCGGTGCCACCGAACTGTTCCGGATTGCGGCGCCGTTCGAACAGCCACAGCAGCACACCGACCACTAGCAGCACAACCATCAGCGCCGCGATCGCCTTGAGGAAATCCAGCGACACCAAGGCACCCAAGGCATGCAGCAGGCCCCGTTCCTCACGCGTGGCGATGCCGATGCCGCCGCGGTAGAACGGCTGCGTGAAGTCCACGGCCTCTGCGCGGGCGGCGGTCACGGTGAGCGCCCCGACGCCGAGGTCGTAGCGCCCCTCGCCCACGCCCTGCAGCAAAGCGCCGGCGTCGCTGGCGACAAGGTATTCGAAGTCCATGCCCAGATCGTCGGCAATCCGGTTCCACAGCTCGATGGCGATGCCGTCGAAATCACCATTGTCGGATCGGATCACGAACGGTGGGTTCTGGCGAACACCCACTGTCAATACGCCTGCGGTGGACCCGGCGCTCGAATTTCCGGTTTCAGCGGCAGCCGTGCTTTCGGCGGAGGAAGCAGTGGCTTGGGCTTGACTGTCCTGCGCCCAGACCGGCGAGACGGCCAGGAGTGCCAAGCCGACGGCCAGCCTTCTTGCGAAGTGCGTCATGCAGGTTCCCTGATGGTTTCGGGCCACCGACCATAACCCGAGCGCGCCACGCGCCAAAACCCTGCCGAGCCGCTGTCCGGCATGCGCGGGCACCGCCGGCTCAAAAATGCGCGAGGTAACCGCCGTCCACGGCGATGACCTGGCCAGTGACGTAAGACGCCGCCTCGGACGCCAGAAACACCACGGCACCGGCGATTTCAGCAGGCTTGCCCCAACGCCCCAGCGAAGTGCGGCGACGCAACCAATCGTCCAGATCGGCGTCGGCGACCATCTCGGCATTGGCGGCGGTCGCGAAAAAGCCCGGCGCCACGGCATTGCAGGTGATGCCCTGAGCACCGAGTTCGGCGGCCAGGGCTCGCGTCAGCGCTTCGAGGCCGCCCTTGGCGGCGGTATAGGCGGCATCACCGCTGCGCGAAATCGGGCCGGCGATGGAGGTGATGTTGATGATGCGGCCACCACTGCGCAGGTGCCTGGCGGCACAGCGCGACAATTGAAACGGCGCCACCAGATCGATTTCCAGCACGCGGCGCACCGCGTCCGTATCCAGCTCCGACAGACCGCGCCGATCGCGCGTACCGGCGTTGTTGACGAGAATGTCGAAGCGTCCTTCACGCCCGGCGATCGAGGCAATCGCCGAATCGATCGCCTGCGAATCGGCCAGGTCGAAGACCACCGGCGTCGCCATCAAGCCCTGCTGCGCGAAGCCGCGCGCAGCCGCCTTGAGCTTTTTGACATCGCGGCCATGGATATAGACCTTGGCGCCGGCCCGCGCCAGGGCGAATCCGATTTCGTAGCCAAGTCCGCCGGCCGAGCCCGTGACCAGGGCAACCCGCGAGGCCAGCGAAAATGGAGATCGGTTCAACTCAGCCACGCGCCTGGGTCTTCAATGGGGGGGAGAACGCCCAATGATAGCGGCAGCACCTGAACCACAGGCGCTCGGCATTGCCGCGGACAGACCAAACGAAGCTCGGACGCGGCATCGGCGCCGATCGGACTCGATGGAACGGCCGGTGCCGCTGTCCGTCCAGAGTTCAGCAATGATTCACGGCTCGCGGCTATCAATGGCGGCGCCAGTCCGGTCAGGGCTGATCCCCTTCCCCCCAGGAGATTCGCAATGTCAAAATTCATGCTGTCGATTTCGATGCTCGCCCCAATGCTGCTGCTCAGCGCCTGTGGATCCGAGCCCACCAAGCTCAATCCGACCCCGGATAGCGTCACATTCACCTACGAAGACAATTCGCTCAGCGCCGTCACGCAGAACGCCATGGAGTACTGCTCCGGTCTCGGAAAGTCGGCAAAGATGCGCAATGTCAACGAGGTGGACGACGAGAAGGTCGCGATCTTCGATTGCGTGTGAACCCGTCCGTCATTCCGGACGGGCCAATGGCCTGATCCGGAATCCTTCGCCGCAGGGTCGGAGCGACGCGATCGCGCTCCGGCCTTTCTTTTGAACGCTAAGCTGATCGCTCCAAGACTCCCCAAAGGTCCGGCCCCGTGTCCCTGTTCAACGCCGTCAGTCTGCTGATCGCCCTAGTCGCCGTCTGCGGCTATCTCAACGCGCGCTTCGTCAAGCTGCCGGACGTGATCGGGATTACCGCCGTCGGACTGATCCTGTCGGTGTTGATGGCGATCGTCGGCAACAAACATCCTGAATGGACGCAGTGGGCGCAGACCACGCTGAACGAGCTGGATTTCACCGAAATCGTATTCCACGGCATGCTCGGCATGCTGCTGTTCGCGGGCAGCCTCCACGTCAACTTCAGCGACCTCAAGGGCGAGAAGTGGGTGATCCTGCCGCTGGCGACGCTGGGCGTGCTGATCTCCACGACGCTGGTCGGCACGGCGTTCTACTACGCGACGCACTGGCTCGGTGCCGAGCTGTCGTACATCCACTGCCTGCTGTTCGGCGCGCTGATTTCCCCGACCGACCCGATCGCGGTGCTCGGCATCCTGCGCAAGGCCGGCGTTCCCAAAAGCCTGGAAACGCAGATCGCCGGCGAAAGCCTGTTCAATGACGGCATCGGCGTGGTCGTGTTCATCACCTTGCTTGGCATCGCTACCGGCGGGCACGCCGTGTCGCCAGGCGAAGTCGCAATGCTGTTGGCCGAGGAAGTGATCGGCGGCGTCATCGTCGGCGTGGTGCTGGGCTACCTGGCCTTCATACTGTTGCGCAGCATCGACAGCTATGCGGTGGAAATCCTGATCACGCTGGCGCTGACCACCGCCGGCTATGCGGCGGCCGAACAACTGCACACCTCGGCGCCGATCGCCGTGGTGCTGATGGGCCTGATCATCGGCAATCGCGGCAAGTCGCATGCGATGTCGGAAACCACGCGCCACCACCTGTTCTCGTTCTGGGATCTGATCGACGAACTGCTCAACCTGATGCTGTTCGGGCTGATCGGCCTGGAGGTCATCGCATTGTCGATGACCGGTGCGCATATCCAGTCCGGTCTGGTCGCGATCGTGATCGTGTTGCTGGCGCGCCTGATCAGCGTGGGCCTGCCGATCTCGGCGCTGCGTCTGTGGCGCGGATTTGTCCCGCATGCCGTGAAGATGCTGACCTGGGGCGGCCTGCGAGGCGGCATTTCGGTGGCGCTGGCGCTGTCCTTGCCGGAATTTCCGGGCCGCCATCGCATCATCGCCACGACCTATGTCGTGGTGGTGTTCAGCATCCTCGTCCAGGCACTGACGGTGGCGCCGCTGGTGCGCCGCCTGGGGCTCGGCGGCAGTTCGGAGGCTGATTCGAAAAATCATGCAAACAACTGAACAAGCTGAACAAAAAGGGGCTCAAGCGATTCAGTTCAAGATCAGCGGAGAGTGCGAGCATAGCGCCGGAACGTAACCGGGCAGACCGCCCGGTCACACGCCACGACCGACAACCCAAGGAGATTCGACATGGCAGATCTGAACGGGAAGCGAGTCGCGATTCTGGCCACACACGGCTTCGAGCAGTCCGAACTGTTCGAGCCGCGCAAGGCCTTGCAGAATGCGGGGGCGCGAGTCGACATTGTTTCACCGGAATCCGGGAAGATTCAGGGCTTCAAACACTTTGAAAAAGGCCAGGAAGTGGGCGTTGACCAGCCGGTCAACTCGTCCCGCGCCAAGGACTATGACGCGCTGGTGATTCCCGGCGGCCTGTTCAACCCCGACCAGCTTCGCATCAACGACGAAGCGATCCGCTTCACGCGCGAATTCTTCGACGAAGGCAAGCCGGTGGCCGCGATCTGTCACGGCCCATGGCTGCTGATCAATGCCGGGGTCGTGGAAGGGCGCAAGATGACGGCCGTGCACTCGATCCACCGCGATCTGGCCAATGCCGGCGCCCGTGTCGTCGATCAGGAAGTGGTTGTCGACGAGGGCCTGATCACCAGCCGTACACCCAAGGATCTGGCCGCCTTCTGCAGCAAGCTGGTCGAGGAAATCGCGGAGGGCTATCACGCAGGGCAGGAAGAAGCCGTCCACTGAACGGCGCGACTTGCCCGTCGCAACAGGCCGGAACGCCGGGATAAACCTGAACCCGGCTTTGCGATTATTCTCTCCCCCATAGGCGCCGCTCTGCCGGCGCCATTTCTTTTCGTTTCTTTGGGGGAGATCTGTACATGAGCGACATCGCTCAACCACAGTTGACGATCCGTGCCGTGCTGCTGTCCATCGTGCTGGCGGTGGTTCTGGCGGCGGCGAATACCTATCTCGGCCTGTTCGCGGGGCTCACCATCGCATCCGCGATTCCGGCCGCGGTCGTCTCGATGGCGGTGCTGCGCCTGCTGGGCGGCGGCGGCATCCTCGAAAACAACATCGTGCAGACCGGCGCCTCGGCCGGCTCCTCGATCGCCGCCGGCGTGATCTTCACGATTCCCGCGCTGATCATCCTCGGCTACTGGGACGACTTCCGCTATTCCTGGGTGATGGCCATCGCCGGGCTCGGCGGCCTGCTCGGCGTGATCTTCTCGGTGCCGCTGCGTCGTTCGCTGATCGTCGATCAGAACATGGCCTTCCCCGAAGGCAAGGCTGCGGCCGAAGTGCTCAAGACCGGCGAGAATCCCGGTCAGGGCGTCAAGGTACTGGCCGGCTCCGCACTGCTCGGCGGTCTGGTCAAGCTCGCCGCCGGCAGCGGCCTGCGCCTGATTCCGGACACCGCTGCCGCCTCGGCCTGGGTCGGCAAGGGCATTGCGTATTTCGGCACCAATCTGTCGCCAGCCCTGTTCGGCGTCGGCTACATCGTCGGTCTCAACATCGGCATCGTCTGCCTGTCCGGCGCGGTGATCTCCTGGAACATCGCGATTCCGATCTATTCGGCTTTCTTCCTGGAAGGCAATGCGCCGCTTTCCGGCGCGCTCGCCGGCGCCAGCGCCGCCGACGCGGCCGGTGCGATCTGGTCCGCGCAGATCCGCTACCTCGGCGTCGGCGCGATGCTGATCGGCGGCGTCTGGACCATGATCTCGCTGCGCAAGTCGCTGGTCTCGGGCATCCGCAGCGGCCTGGCGGTGGCGCGCGACAACGCCGGCAAGACGGTCGCACACACCGAGCAGGACATTCCGATGAAATACATCCTCATCGGCCTGGTGCTGTTCACGCTGCCGCTGGCCGGCCTCTATCAGGCCATCGTCGGCGCGTGGACCGTCAGCATTCCGATGACGGTGATCATGATCGTCGCCGGCTTCCTGTTCGTCTCGGTTTCCGCCTACATGGCCGGTCTGGTCGGCTCGTCGAACAATCCGGTGTCCGGCATCACCATCGCCACGATCCTGTTTGCCGCACTGGTGCTGTTGATGCTGCTCGGCAAGGGCTCCGAAATCGGCCCGGTGGCGGCGATCATGATCGGCGCCGTGGTCTGCTGCGCCGCCTGCGTCGGCGGCGACAATCTGCAGGATCTCAAGTGCGGCTACATCGTCGGCGCCACGCCGTGGCGTCAACAGGTGATGCTCGCGGTGGGCGCCTTTTCCTGCGCCTTGGTGATGGCGCCGGTATTGAACCTGCTTGCCGCCGCCTACGGCATCGGCGCGCCGACCGCCGAACACCCCAATCCACTGCTGGCGCCGCAGGCCACGCTGATGGCTTCCGTGGCCAAGGGCATTTTCGGCGGCGACCTGCCCTGGAACACGATCGCCGTCGGTGCCGGCATCGGCGCCGCGCTGATCGTGCTGGACGAGATTCTCAAGGCGCGCGGAGCCAACTTCCGGGTACCGGTGCTGGCCGCCGCCATCGGCATCTATCTGCCGCTGGAGCTGATGGTGCCGATCTTCCTCGGCGGCCTGCTCAACTGGGCCATCGCCCGCCGCGCCGGCAAGGACGAAGCCCGCGCCGAAGCCGCCACCCGCAAGGGCACCCTGTTCGCCGCTGGCCTGATCACCGGCGAGGCATTGATGGGCATCTTCATCGCCATTCCGATCGTGCTGGCCGGCAGCGCCGATGTGCTGGCCCTGCCGGATGCCCTGCACTTCGGTCAGTGGCTGGGGCTGCTGATACTGGCCGCCATCGCCTGGCTGCTCTATCGGGTGTCCTCACGCGCACAGGCCTGAGCGCGACGGGCCACGTCGCCGGGCAATCAGGAGACATGAAAAAACCCCGCCGGAATCGCTCCGGCGGGGCTTTTTCTTCCGGAATTCTCAAGATGCTGAGAATTCGCACAGAATCGGGCTAGTCGCTGGCAACCAGCTTGTTGTTCACGCCCTTGACGCCGTCGAGTTCCTCGACCTTCTGCTCGGCCAATTCGGCCTGCGCGTCGTTGTCGACCATGCCGCTGAGCGTGACCACGCCCTGATCGGTCTCGACGTCGATATCCAGCGCGCTGAGATCGTCCTCCGCCACGAGTGCGGCCTTCACTTTGGTGGTCATCGCAGCGTCCGAAATATAGTCGCCGGTCTTCTCCATCGTGGACTTGTCCTTGTAGTCATCGCCGGCGACCGCGGCCATCGGCACCGAGGCGCCGAGAACGGCGGCGAGCAACAGGGTCTTGGTAGCAGTATTCATAGGATGTGTCTCCTTTGGTTTCTCTTTGGGTGAGGTCGAGCCGTGGAATCTCGGCGGCTCTTTTTGAAAAATCGAATAGGTCGAGCACGAATCCGGACTGACGAAAGTGTCAATGTGGGGCGGACCGATTGTCGCGCTCGAACTTGCCGACGAACTCGTCGATCTGCTTTCCGGCCTGTTCACGATTCAGGCCGTACTTGCTCTGCAGCTTTCCGCACAAACGCTCGTAATTGCCTTGAATCTGCATCAGGTCGTCGTCGGTCAACGCGCCCCAGGTGCTCTTGAGACGCCCTTCCATCATCTTCCAGGAACCCTTGAGGATGTCGCTGTTCATGCCGGTCTCCACTGGTCGCCCTCGACCGAGGGCGCCTTCACTGTGCCGGT
Source organism: Gammaproteobacteria bacterium (assembly GCA_022599775.1). GTDB lineage: Bacteria > Pseudomonadota > Gammaproteobacteria > Nevskiales > Nevskiaceae > Banduia. The sequence continues at coordinate 11,843 of JAHZLQ010000018.1, read as the reverse complement.
CGACCTCTGAACTCGCCGTGAATTCGGGGACCGAACCGCTCGGGCGTTTCCAAACTCTGGCTAAATTGCAGTTTTCGCCCGCTCGATACGGCGGTCGTTCCCGCACTGAAGCCGAGTCACGCAGCCGACATTCAGCGGCGGTTACTCGGCCAGACCTAGACTGAGGCTCGAGCCGCGATCGACGCGTTCTGCAGATGCCGACCGATGCGCTCGCAGCCGTCGATTCGGCCATTCGACAGACCGAGCAACGCTTGCCGGGATTCAGGAGAGCTTATGACAACCGATTGGTGGAGAGACGCGGTCATCTACCAGATCTATCCACGCAGTTTTCGGGATTCGAACGGCGACGGCATCGGCGATCTCAACGGCATACGCGAGCGCCTGGGTTATCTCGCGGAACTTGGGGCGGATGCGATCTGGATCTGCCCTTTCGTACAGTCACCGATGCGCGACTTCGGATACGACGTTTCCGACTTTCAGGCCATAGAGCCGATGTTCGGCACGATGGACGATTTCGATGCGCTGGTTCGCGAAGCGCACATGCTGGGCCTGCGCGTGATCATGGACCAGGTCTGGAATCACACCTCGGACGAACACGAATGGTTCGTCGAAAGTCGCAGCAGCCGCGACAACCCCAAGGCCGACTGGTACGTCTGGGCGGACGCGTCACCCGATGGCGGGCCGCCCAACAACTGGCGCGCCACCTTTGGTGGCAGCGCCTGGACCTGGGATCCGTTGCGCGGCCAGTACTATCTGCATAATTTTCTGAGCGAACAGCCGGACCTCAACTTCTACAAGCGCGAGGTTCGTGCGGCACTGAACGAGGTGGCGCGCTTCTGGCTCGACCGCGGAGTCGACGGCTTTCGTCTCGACGTCATCAATTTCTATACCCACGACCGCAGCCTGCGTGACAATCCGCGGCGCCCGGCGGACGTGCCGCGGCCCGCCGGTGCCGGGCCGCGCGATCGCTACTTCGACTACATCAACCGCGGCACCGTCAGCCGACCGGAAACCCTGGATCTACTGGGCGAGCTGCGCTCGCTGATGGACGCCTACCCCGGTACGTTCACCCTGGGCGAAATTTCCAGCGCCGAGGACACGCTGGCCAGCGCCGCCGACTTCGTACGCGGCAATCGGCGCCTGCACACGGCCTACAACGCGTCGCTGATCAGCCACGAACCGTTCACCCAGCAGACGATGAGCGAGCTGTTGCAACGGGTCGTGGAGCTGTTCGAAGACCACCGCATCTGCTGGACCTTCGGCACCCACGACTTTCCAAGACTCAAGGGTCGCTGGGCGCAGCATCGCCGGCATGACGAGGAAACCGAGCATCGCCTGGACCGCCTGCTGGCGGTGATGCTGGTCTGTCTGCCGGGCAGTTGCTGCATCTACCAGGGCGATGAGCTGGGACTGCCGCAGGCCCAGCTCAGCTTCGAGCAGCTGCGCGACCCCTACGGAATCGCAAACTATCCCGAAATTCTGGGGCGGGATGGCTGCCGCACACCAATGCCCTGGTGCGCCGAGGCCGATACGGCCGGCTTCAGCGACGGCGGCCAGAGCTGGCTGCCGATCCCCGCCGAGCACCTTCCGCTCGCGGTCGACCGCCAACTGCAGAATCCGGACTCGCTGCTCAATGCCTATCGGCATTTCCTGCACTGGCGCAAGACGCAGCCGGGCTTGCGCAGTGGCGCCCTGAGCCTGATCGACTCACCGCCGCCGGTGCTGATGTTCGAACGTGGGCGACACGAGGAGCGGCTGCTGTGCGTGTTCAATCTGTCGACCGAACCTGTCGAAGTCGCGATCGATGAGAGCGGCTGGCACCTGTGCCACGAGCCGCTGTTGCAGGGGCGCCTGATTCCGCCCGTGTTGCATCTGGGCGCCTACGGTTCGGCCATCCTCGGACGCCGGCCGCCTGACGGCTGGCATTGACGCGGCAAGCCTCAGGCAAATTGATGAAGCGCCGCGCGCCATTCTGCGGCGCGCGGCGATCGGGCAGGCTCAGCCTTCCAGCACAAAGCCCACCTTGAGCGTGACCTGCCAGTGACCGATCTGGTCGCCATCGATCCAGCCGCGCGTCTCGACGACCTCGAACCACTTCATGCCGTGCAGGGTCTTGCCGGCCCGCGCGATGGCGGTACGCACGGCGTCTTCGACGCTGGTCTTGGACGAGCCGACGATTTCAGTGATCTTGTAGGTGTGGTCCTGTTGCATAGTCTGTCTCCTGAAGGCGTAAATGCGGTCGGCTCGATCTTCTGATTCGTTTTCGAGCCCGTGCACCGCGTCATTACAACGCTCGCCGCCTGAACCACCGATGGACACAGCGGATCCGGGCTTCAGTCCGGCCCGAACAGATCGGCCTGCGCCTCGGCCTGCGGGACGTCCTCGAAATTCGACAGTCCGACGCCGACCAGGCGATAACGTGTGCTGTCCGGCAGGGCCACGCGCTCGCGCAGCTGGCAGGCGATATCAGCGAACTCGTCGGCCGATTCGGGCCAGCGGCCGGGCGTCAGGCTGCGCGTCAGAATGCGGAAGTCGCTGGTCTTGAGCTTGAGCACGATGGTGCGCGGCACCCGCTCGGAGCGCGCCACGGCCTTCCAGACCTTGCCGGCCAGCACCCGAATCGCCGGTTCCAGTTCCGACATCGGCAAATCACGCTCGAACGTATCCTCCGCCGACAGCGATTTGCGCGGACGGTCGGGCTGCACCTCGCTGCGGTCGATGCCCATCGACAGCTCATACAGGCGCCGCCCATAGCGGCCGAAGGCCTGCTCCAACGCACTCGCACCACTGCTTTTGAGATCACCCACCGTCCTGATCCCGAGCGCTTCGAGGCGAGCGTTCATGACCTTGCCGACGCCGGGCAGACGCCCCACCGGCAAAGGCTGCAGAAAGGCATCCACCTGCGCCGGGCGGATCACGAACAAGCCGTCCGGCTTGTTCCAGTCCGAGGCGATCTTTGCCAGAAATTTGGCCGGCGCCACACCGGCCGAGGCCGTGAGATTCAATTCATCGCGAATCTGTTCGCGGATCAGCTGCGCCACAGCCGTCGCGGAATCCTGCCCGGTACGAATCTCGCTGAGATCGAGATAGGCCTCGTCGAGCGACAGGGGTTCGACGCGATCGGTATAGCGCAGAAAGATTTCGCGCACTCGCTGCGACACCGCGCGGTAGCGCGTGAAGTCCGGCGGCACGAACACCGCCTCGGGACACAGCCGCTCGGCGCGGACCGCCGGCATCGCCGAACGCACGCCAAACACGCGCGCCTCGTAGGAAGCCGCGCACACCACCGAACGTCCGCCACGCCAGGCCACCACCACGGGCCGCCCGCGCAGCGCGGGATCGTCGCGCTGCTCGACCGAGGCATAGAACGCGTCCATGTCGATATGGACGATTTTGCGCATCGACTCCAGGCGGATGTTCGGGACGGAAGTACATCCTAATTCACTCGCCTGCCCACAAATGGCAGCAGCCTGTCAGTGCGGCCCATTTTTCCTCCCGCGACAAGAATGCGGACAGGAAATATGCGCCAAGCAGATGAGTGCCCCTTCTCCCCTCCGGGCGAGCGAAGCGAGGTCCCCGAAGGGACAGCGCTTGGGAACGAGGGGCTCGGTCCCCATTCGGTATGCCGAGACTGCCGGCCTCGGCGATACCCGTCGCTGTCGAGGGCGTGGCCGACTAGGCGAGCTTCGCCGTGATCGCGGCCACATGCTTGCCCTGGAAGCGCGCAATCGCCAGCTCGTTGTCGCTGGGCTGGCGCGAACCGTCTCCGGCCGCGATGGTGGTCGCGCCGTACGGTGTTCCCCCGGAGATCTCGTCAAGGCGCGTCAAACCGGGCTCACTGTACGGCACGCCGACGATGACCATGCCCAGGTGCAGCAGCGTGGTGTGAAACGAGGTGATCGTGGTTTCCTGACCACCGTGCTGCGAGGCCGTGGATGCGAACACGCTGCCAACCTTGCCGATCAGCTTGCCGCTGGACCACAGCCCACCGGTCTGGTCGAGAAAATTGCGCATCTGCGACGGCATGTTGCCGAAGCGCGTCGGCGTACCGAAGATGATCGCATCGTAATTCGCCAGCTCCTCGACCTGCGCGATCGGCGCCGCCTGATCGAGCTTGGCGCCCGCCTTCTTCGCGACGTCCGGCGGCATCAGTTCCGGTACGCGCTTGATGTCCACCGTCGTGCCGCCGATCGACCGGGCACCTTCGGCCACGGCATTGGCCATCGTTTCGACGTGTCCGTAGGTGCTGTAGTAGAGGATCAGTACGTTTGCCATTGCGGTCTCCTTTGCGGTTCTTCGGGCGGCACAGCCACCTCGGCCCGGCACAGTGTTTCGCATCGGCGCTGTCGTACCGATGAATCGGCCAGCACCACCCTCGTTCGTTGCGCAGACGGCTTGACATTCGAGAATATTTCCATAATTCTGGAAATATGGAATCTAAGGATGCGGTCACCCAGCTCGCCGCGCTGGCCCACGAAAACCGGCTCGCGGTCTTTCGCCTGCTGGTTCAGAACGGGCCGAACGGCCTGTGCGTGGGCGACATCGCCGCGAATACCGGGATGGCGCCCGCAACGCTGTCGTTTCACCTCAAGGAACTGAGCCGCTCCGGGCTGCTGCGCGCCAGCCCGGACGGCCGGCGCATTTTCTATGCGCCGGATTTCAAGGCGATGAACGCGCTGATGGCCTATCTGCTCGAAAACTGCTGTGACGGCGCCGACTGCGGCGTCGGCTGCCTGCCCACCCAGGACACCAAGGCATGAACCCAAGCCCCCAAGATATTCCGCAGGATGGTGTGAACGTCCTGATCCTGTGCACCGGCAATTCGGCACGCTCGATACTCGGCGAGGCGATCCTCAATGAGCTCGGCCGCAAGGACGGGCGTGTCCACGCATGGTCGGCCGGCTCGCACCCGCGAGGCCAGGTTCATCCCATGGCCCTGGCGGAACTGCGCAGGCGTGGCATCGCCACGGAGCGCTTTCGCAGCAAGTCCTGGGACGAATTCGGCGGCCCCGAAGCGCCGCGCATGGACTACGTCATCACTGTCTGCGATCAGGCCGCTGGCGAAACCTGCCCCTACTGGCCGGGTGCGCCGCTGAAGGTCCACATGGGACTGCCCGACCCGGCGGCCGTGGCAGGCGCCGAGGCGCAAGCGGCGGCCTTCACCGAAGCCTACGACATCCTGTACCGGCGGCTGTGGGCCTTCGCGCAGCTGCCGATCGAATCGCGCGATCATGCCGCACTCGTCGGCGCACTGCGCGAGATCGCCACGCTGACATGAACGCCTCCCCTCGCCTGTCGTTTCTCGACCGCTATCTGACGGTCTGGATCCTGGCCGCGATGGCCTTGGGTGTGCTGCTCGGCACCCTGTTCGAATCGCTGCCGACCGCACTGGACCAACTCAGCATCGGCGGCACCAACATTCCGATCGCGATTGGCCTGATCGTGATGATGTATCCGCCGCTGGCGCGCGTGCGCTACGAGGAACTGCCGAAGGTCTTTGCCGACCGTCGTGTGCTGATGCTGTCCCTGATCCAGAACTGGCTGATCGGACCGTTCCTGATGTTCGGGCTGGCCGTGCTGTTCCTGTCCGACTACCCCGACTACATGACGGGCGTGATTCTCATCGGCCTGGCGCGCTGCATCGCCATGGTGCTGGTGTGGAACCAGCTGGCCTGCGGCAGCAGCGCCTATGCCGCGGGACTGGTCGCCTTCAACTCGATCTTCCAGATCCTGTTCTTCGGCGCCTATGCCTGGTTCTTCCTCGGTGCCTTGCCGCCTCTGCTCGGGCTTGAAGGCCGTATCGTGGACGTATCCTTCCAAACGATCGCCGGGGCGGTGCTGCTGTATCTCGGCGTTCCGTTCGCCGCCGGCTATCTGAGCCGTCGATGGCTGCTGCGGCTGCGCGGCCAGCCCTGGTACGAGCAGCATTTCGTGCCGCGAATCGCGCCGCTGACGCTGATCGCGCTGCTGCTGACGATCATCGTCATGTTCAGCCTCAAGGGTGGCGATGTGCTGCGCCTGCCGCTGGACGCGCTGCGAATTGCCGCTCCGCTGGCGCTCTATTTCCTGATCATGTTCGCGCTGAGCTTCGCGATGGCCCGCTTGGTCGGCGTGGACTATGCGCGCACCACGGCGACCGCCTTCACCGCCGCCAGCAACAATTTCGAGCTGGCGATCGCCGTGGCGATCGCCAGCTTCGGGCTCGCCTCGCCGGTCGCCTTCGCCACCGTGATCGGGCCGCTGGTCGAAGTACCGGTTCTGCTGGCGCTGGTGCATGTAGCGCTGCGCCTACGTGATCGCTGGCCGGCGTCACCCTCCGCGTCCACACAATCGACATGAGACTGCGCACGCTGAGCGACCCCGACACACTGCCGGCGCTGGACCCGGCGTTTCTGGCGCGGACGATGCCCGCTCCAGAAACGCATGCACCGCGCATCCTCCTGCTGTACGGCTCGCTGCGCGAGCGCTCCTATTCGCGATTCGCCACCGAGGAAGCCGCACGCCTGCTGCAATGGCTCGGCGCCGAGACCCGCATCTTCGATCCCGCCGACCTGCCGCTGCCCGACCAAACCCCCAAGGACGACCACCCCGCCGTTCACGAACTGCGTGAACTCTCACTGTGGTCCGAAGGACAGGTCTGGTGCAGCCCGGAACGGCATGGCCAGATCACCGGACTGATGAAGGCACAGATCGACCACCTGCCATTGAGCTTCGGCGGCATGCGTCCCACCCAGGGACGCACGCTGGCAGTGATGCAGGTTTCCGGCGGATCGCAGTCGTTCAATGCCGTCAACACACTGCGCCTGCTCGGCCGCTGGATGCGCATGTTCACGATTCCGAACCAGTCCAGCGTCGCCAAGGCCTATCAGGAATTCGACGATAGCGGCCGTATGAAACCTTCCGCCTATTACGACCGCATCGTCGATGTGATGGAGGAACTGGTTCGCTTCACGGTGCTGTTGCGACCGCACACGGCCATGCTGACCGACCGCTACTCGGAACGCAGACAGGCCGCACCGGCTGATCCGGCCACCGATCTGGCCACCCAAGCGAGCCGTTAAGAATCGGCCATGAGCGACGCCTGACGGCGCCGCCGTTTGCCAGCTCAGCAAGTCCGGGCAAGTTGGCCCGGGCCATCAGCGACCAGCACGTTTTATCTACGGCGATAAACCTCGGGTGGGCAGATATGGCCCTGCACGGCCAACGGTGGCACCTCTAGACTTCCAGACAAGCCATGGCGCCCGCGTCGTTTCGATTCAAGCCGGATGCGGACGCATCGAGCGGTCGTTAACGCAAGCGCCGGCTTTCCCCGAAATCCATCGAACGGCACTGATGACTGTGTTTGCCTTGTCCTCAAAACTCGATTTCGATATCCGTGAGGCCAAACCGGACGATGCCGAAGCCATCAGCATCCTGCTGCTAGCGGCCAGCGAATCATTTCTCAGTTGCGTGGACCGTCCAGATCCAGCCGCCGTCATCGCCGAAGCGATGCGTCCAGCCGCCATCCGGAATCACCTGCAGGGTTCCGATATCCGCTTCCATGTCGCCGCTTGCGATGACACCGTGGCAGGCGTCATCGGCGTACGCGATCGATCCCATCTGCATCACCTGATCGTCGCAGAAGCCTTCCACGGCCGTGGACTCGGCACACGCTTGTGGAACGTGGCTAAAGCCACGGCGCTCAAATCCGGGAGCCCCGGCAGTTTCAGCGTCTATGCCTCGGACCGCGCAGTCGCCTTCTTTCAATGCCTGGGCTTTCAGCGCGGCTCGGGGGACGGCGGCGAGCGCCTTCCCTACATTCCGATGCGGCTGAAATCAGCTCAGTCCGCGCTCTGAACGCCGCACAGCACACCCGTCGCGTTGCCCAGAAGCAGTCCATTTTATCTACACCCTCGGTCCGGGAGTGGCAAAGGCCGCAGGCCGTGCCCACGCGACGCGACATCAAGCGACCGCTACCCCGGCCGCCGCATCAGAAACCGTTGTTCCGGGCCGATCTCGAAATAGTCCGCCGCGCCGCCGCCGCGCAGCACCGGATGCGCCGCACCGGTATCGAAGACACCGTCGACCAGAGTCCAGCGCGCGATATGCACGGCCACCACCTCGCCGAGCACCAGCCAGCTCTCCACCGGCTCGGCCGCCGCCGTCTGTAGCTGCACGATCTGCGTGACCCGGCATTCGAACGAGACCGGGCTTTCCCGCACGCGCGGAACCGCGATCAGGCGCGAAGGCACTGGCGTGAGTCCCGCCAGAACAAATTCATCGACCGAACCCGGCACCGCGGCGGACGTGGCGTTCATCCGCTCGGCCAGCGGCCGCGTCACCAGACTCCATGCGAACTCGCGCGTGTCCGTCACGTTGCGCACCGAATCCTTGCGCCCCACGCTGCAGAACCCGACGATCGGCGGCTTGTAGTTGAAGGCGTTGAAGAAGCTGTACGGCGCCAAGTTCAGCTCGCCCTGCGCGGACTGCGAACTGATCCAGCCGATCGGTCGCGGTCCCACGATGGCATTGAATGGATCGTGCGGCAGACCGTGTCCGGACGCCGGTTCGTAATAGTGATAGTCGCTGTCAGACACGGCTTGCTCGGCAGAAGCGGAACATCATCGGACTATAACCGCACCTCGTGCGGCCCCGCCGCTAGCTCATCAGCTTGCGGGTCAGGAAACTCACCACCGGCTGGTACTGCGCCCCCAGGCAACGAACCATCAGGTCGATCAGATGGGCATCCGCCCCGATCAGCGCCCGCCGCTTGTTGCCACGCACCGCCCTGAGGATCACCTGCGCCGCGCGCTCCGGCATGGTCGTGAAAGTCCTTTCCATCTTCGACTGACTGTCGGTCTGATCGAGCCCCACGCTGCTCATCGACGCATCCGTACGTGCGTTGCGGGCGATCGAAGTCTTGATCCCGCCCGGATGCAGGCAGGTGGCGCTCACGCCGCAATCCTGCATGTCCAGTTCGATGCGCAACGATTCTGTGAGACCGCGCACCGCGAACTTGGCCGCGTTGTAGGCGCCCTGTGTCGGCATCGACGCCAGACCGAACACGCTGGAAATGTTGATCACATGCCCCTCGCCCGCCGCCTTCAGGTGCGGCAGAAAGGCACGCGTGCCGTAGGCCACGCCCCAGAAATTGATATTCATGAGCCACTCGAAATCCGCATCGCTCATGCCTTCCACCGTCGCGCCCAGTGCCACCCCGGCATTGTTGAAGATCAGATTCACCTTGCCGTGCTCGCGCACCACCTCGTCGGCCCATTCATGAACCACCGCGCGATCGGCCACGTCCAGACGTCGCGTGGTGCAACGCACGCCGCTGTCCTTCAGCAATCGCACCGTCTCCGCCAGTCCCGCCTCGTCCACATCGCTGAGCGCCAGATCGCAAGCCTCATCGGCCAAGGCCCGGGCTAGCGCCCGACCGATTCCCGAGCCCGCACCAGTGATCGCGGCCACCTTGTTACTGAAAGATTTCACGGAGTTTGAGTCCTTGTATTCGGTTTGAGCCGTATCCCATACGGCGCCGAATGTTACATCGGTTGATGTCAACGACGCGAACCCTCAAGCCGCAGCACTGATGCGCGGCCGCAGCGAACCCGACCAACGGACTGTCGTTTGCTTGTCAAGCAGCGGCAATGTGGCGCTTAATCTAGTAACAAATGGCCCACTCAGCGGGCCAGCCATCGTGAAAGCCGGGGGGCGTGATGGGACTTGGGGAGATTGGGGCATTCAGAGGCGAGTACTCCACGTGCACCGGAGCACCGATCGGAACACTGCGTTCGGCATCGCCCGTCACCGGTGCACCATGCTGGGACTGTGCCGAATCAAAAATAAATCGCCGGGTTGCCGCGGGTAATTGCTTACCCGCGGCTCCCACAGATCCGGACGTGCGGAATTCCCGCATCCGGCTCCTCGGTCAAGCGGTCGCTGCGCGTCGATAAACACTGTGAATTACGCGCGCCGGTGGCAGTGGATAGTGGCGGAGCATCGCGGAGAACGTCGTCCAGTTAATGACCCCAGCCGCTGAGCGCCGGCTCAGCCAGTAGCGCCAGCGACGTTCCACTTCGTAGCGGAAGTTGCTCAGTGCCCGGCTGTTGCCGGTAATCCCGTAGTAGGCGTAGTGCCCCTGCAGTTTCCGGCTCAGCGCTGCGTGCTGTTCGGCCATCGGATGATGCCGCTGTTTCCGGCACCAGGCTCCGGTGCGTTTGAGCGCAGCTCCAAATTTCGCACCCGCGGTCTTGCGCGCCACCATCCAGCGTCCCTTGCGGGAGCGCTTCCAGAAGTGGGTGAACCCCAGAAAACTGAAGCTGCCTGCCGGACTTCCACCCCGCGGACCTTCATCCGGCGGCCGGAAGGCCACCAAACGCGTCTTGTCAGGGTGCAGCTGCAGCCCGTACTTGCCAAATCGCTTCGGCAGCACGTCCAGCACGCGCCGCGCATCCTCCTCACACTCAAAGGCCAGGACCGCATCGTCCGCATAGCGCACCATCAATGCCCGCCCGCGCAGCCGCGGGCGGACTTCGCGCTCGAACCAGACGTCCAGCACTTCATGCAGATACAGGTTGCTCAGCAGCGGGCTGATCACGCCTCCTTGTGGGGTGCCCCATTCCGTGTGACTCACCGCGCCGTCTTCCATGACGCCCGCGTTGAGCCATTTGCCGACCGTGCGCACGATCACGCCGTCGCGCACCCGGTGCTCGAACAGTTGCCGAAGCTCGGCATGATCGACGCTGTCGAAGTAGCTGCGGATATCCAGATCAATGATCCAGCCGCCGCCCAAGTCCATCAACCCGCGCCACAGCGCTTCCAGCGCCTGGTGCGCGCTGCGCCCCGGCCGAAACCCGTACGAGCAGTCCAGAAAGTCCTGTTCGTAGATCGGCTCCAGGGCCATCAGCACCGCGCGCTGCAGGACCTTGTCCTCCAGCGTCGGGATGCCCAAGGGGCGCTGGCCGCCATCGGCCTTGGGGATATAGACCCGGCGTACCGCCGGCGCTCGATAGCGTCCGGATTTGAACCGTTCGAGCAGGCTCGCCAGGTTCGCTTCCAGCTCCGCTTCGTACTGCGCCGCCGTCACCCCATCAATTCCCGATGCGCCGTCCTTGCGCGTCAGCCGCCAGGCTTCCATCAGCCAGGCCAGGTCGATGTGATGCGCTACCGTCGTCAACGCCCGCTTCGGCTCCATCCGAGCCAGTTCCGCGAGCTTCTCTCGTCGTGTTGAGATGAGTTTCCGGCCCAATGTCTGGCCCATCTTTCCCTCGAAAAGCAGTCTTGACCGATCCGCCGCTTCCCTCCGCCGGGTCGCCTGGTGCGGCTTCCCCGACTTCGTCGGTACTATCAGCGGACTCCGAATTCTTGCTCCCCGTCCCGCCGCACTTCGTTTCCTTCGCTTGGCGGTACCACGGTCGCGCTGGCTGTTTGCTCCTGATCCGGTGCAGCGCCACCGGCAGGCCTGGGCTTGTTCACGCGGGGACCCGCCGCGATGCACCGTGGAGAAAACAAGACCTCCCAGGTTCCTGGGGGACCCTTGCGCACATGCCCCGCTCTCGGACCCCGGCGGACCGCTCAAGCCAAGCCCGTACGGCTCAAGCGATGCGGCCTTCCGCTGGGACAAACACGTCGGCTCCGCAATGAAAACTTTCGAGGCTCAATCACGCGGCCTGTGCGCTCCCTGTCTACGCTTCGCAGCCGGAGTCACCTCCGGTCCACGCAAGACTCGGTACCGGCCGGTGGCTAGCCTTTGCCGGGTCGGGACTTCCACCCGACTGGATCCCTCAAGGAGATTTCCGCTTCAGATTCTCTCCCTCAGCTTCCCTCTCCTCCAGGCTTTGCCTGGCGCAATGTCCCCTTTT